>JAPWTZ010000023.1 GCA_028275775.1 Candidatus Nanopusillus sp. | reverse complement strand
TAGGAATAGATATTGTAAAAAATTTTAGTTTTGCTTTAAATTTAATAGATAAAATATTTTTATTTTCATTAATATATATATTTTCTGCATGGGCAATTTCATACTTTATATCAAAAAAATTAAAATTGAGTAAAGAAGAAGCTGCTGTTATTGCATCAGGTTCTACTGGAACATCTTTATCTTCGGTTATTGTATCATCAGAATTGTTTGGAACAAGTCCAATAATAATTGGTATTTTATATTCTATAATTTTAATAATATCTTCTATTGAACTTTTAATATTACCTTTCATTGGATATTATTTATTAAAAGGATATCCAATAGCTGCTGGCTCTTGGGTAACTTCTTCCATAAAGACAGATTGTACATCACTTACAGCTGGAGTTTTGGAATCAAATCTTTTCTCATCAAATGGATGGATATTATATACTTCCACTCTTTCAAAAATATTTATTGACTTTTTACTTATTTTATGGATATTTATTTTATCAGTAATTTGGAGTACAAGGAACAAAAATAAAGTCTCAACAATTGATTTATGGTATAAAGTGCCAAAATTTATTTTTGGATTTTTCTTAATATTTTTATTAACAGTAATTTTACAAAAAATCTTCAATTTAGATTTATCAAATACCTATTTGCAAGTAGAAATTTTTAAGCAATTTTTCTTTTTATTAACATTCTTTTCCATTGGTTTATCAACTAATATAAGAAAAATAAAAGATATAAAAGCAAAGAAATTGATCTCCTCATTTTTAATATCCTTATTGATTATCATAGTTATTAGTTTAATATTATCTATCATAATTTTTGGTAATATTATTTTATCTGGTAAAATTCAAACATCTAATTTACTCTGTCCAGTTTATAAATAGACCTTACTACTAAATAATAAAAATAAAAATTTTTGCTTGGATAAATTTATGATAATGAAACAAGATCTTGACGAAATTTTACAACAACAAACAGCAAATATTATAAGTCTTATGTTAGCCACGATCTTTTTATATTTTAAAGAGGGTATTTATAGCTCTAAGGATTTATTAGAAAAAATAGAAGATATAAAGAAAAAAGTAGAAAATGATAAAGAGATTATAAAACACTTTAAAGTAGAATATAGATCTATAAAAAATTTAAAATTTCCTCATTATTTTAATTCTATATTTAATAAAGAAGTAATTATAGATTATTCAGATCATAATTTAACTAAAAATATGTCAGAAATATGTATATCAATTGGTGAAGAGTCTTTAGTTTGTATTGATAAGAAAAATGTAGAAAAATTAGGATACATTCTTGCATTCGAATTAGACTATATCTTAATGCATCAAAAATTGAATTATGATCTATTACCTTATAGGATTGGAAAAAAGTTTGCAAAAGAAATTTTAAATATAATAGAAAAAGAATATAATGTTGATCCATTTGAAATAATTAATTTTGCTCTTGCTTCTTTTGTTAATGGATTATTAAATGGTTTCTTTGAAGGATATAAAAAATTAAATAAAAGAGAAGAGGAAGAAATATCTAAGAATGTTTATATATTTAAAAGTGGAGAAGAATACTCAAATGCTCTAGAAATAATGTTGGAATCTATACATTATAAAGATCTTAAAGATATTATAAGAAACACTATAAGTTTAATTGAGGGAAATACGGAATTATTTAAGGAAATAGAAAATTATGGAAGGATTTTAGGATATAGATTGGGAGAATATTTGAATAATAATCCAGAAAAAATTTATGAAATGTATAATAAATATACAGAGATTATTGTTGTTCCTTAGCTTTCTTTTTTATTACTATCTTTTGTGAAATTATCATATTATTTGGAATTAATACTATATTTCCATCGGTTCTCAATGCCTTTGTAAACATTGCATTTATATCTATTATTTTTATATCTGTTTCTCCAGCTACATCTATGACATCTCCAATTTCAAATGGTTTACTTAATAATAAGAATACTCCAGCAATAGCCTGACCCAATACTTGCTGTGTTGCATAACCTATTATCATACCAATAAAACCACCCAATGCTACTCCTGCAACACCACCACCAACTGCACCAGCAATACCTGCAAATAGACCACCAATTCCCAAAATTTTTATTAAACTTCTTATTGCAGAAGCTGTAGATTCTCCATACTTTGGTTTAAATATTGCATAAAACATTGATGCTACTGAAACTATCACAAACCATCCAAATATAATCATTACAAGGATAATAGCATATATTGAATAATTCTTCAATCCTAAAATTGCTCCAATACCTGTCATATTATATAGCATTTGTAATCCTCCTGTAAAGAACCACTGTACAATTGCCATAGCTACTACAAATATTACTGAGTATATAATAACTCTGGTTAGAGCTTTGCCTATAGAATCTTCACTTGCCATTTTTATAACTTCAATACAATATTTAAAAACTTTCTATTAATATTCATATATAAAAACCTAAATTATTTGTTACAGATTAAATATTTTTAACCTTTATATTAGTATCTTTTGAAATTTTTTATTGATTATATTTATGAAAATAATAAAAGAGTTTCCTCTTAATGGAATGGAAAATTTCTCTTAAGAGAAGATAATTATGTATAGAATTTTACTTTAATAATGGAAAAAATTTATTTGAATTAATAGAATATCTTTCAAAAAGTTTCTCATATTATTATAGAGCAAATAAAATTATTAATGATTTAATTTTGATTCTTGTATCTTATAAATGTAAAAATGGAAGTAACCTAAACATTATTAGAAGTATGACTTCTAATGATTTATAAATATATTAGAAGTATTAATTCTAATATGAATGATGAACTATTATATTACTTTAATCCATAATGCTATGCAAGTATTATTATAGATAAAAATAAAAATCATCATATCTAAATATAAAAGATATTATAGAAGAAGTTAAAATCTCTCTATATCAGATGCTTTAAAAAGAATTATATATTATTAGCTTAAAAGATAATGAAATATATTTTTGAATGTACTGAATTTTAAATAATAAAAATTTATAAACTTTTGCTACTATCATATAGTAATGTCAGAAGACAGATATAATCTAGACGATATTATAAAAAATAGTTTTGAAGAAGCTATAGAATATTTCAATAAGAACGGTATAAAAGTTGAAGGACTAAAATTAATAATATTAGAATCACCAGAATTGTTAATACAGAAATATGGAAAAGATAAAGTAAATGAAAATACTGGCGGATGGTACGATTCAGGAACAATTTATATTATAAAAAACTCAATAAAAAATGTTGTAGATAGAGTTTCAAGTAATCTGAATGAAATTTCTAATATTAATATATTTACCATATCACGTAATGGAGTATTATGGCCAGTACCTATAAATGATAATGATATAAAAAAAGTTATAGCAAAAGCTGATGCAGAATCGATATTAATCCATGAAATCGGACATCATATATTTGGTAAAGGTAACTGGAGAGCTTCTTTTGTTGAACTTTTAGGATATTTCTATAAAAATGAATTATACAGATATCCTAAGGTATACGAAATTATGGAAGAAAATACAAAAAGATGTGAAAAATTTATACAAGAAAAAGATCCATCGCCTTATTCTCTAGGATATTGTTTTGCAAATGATATTATATATGCTTATGAAAATATATTAAATAAAAACAAAGAATCTCCTAAATTAAATATTAAAGATACAATAGAAAAAATTAAGTATATCTCTGAAGATTATTATGTAGAAATAACTAAAACATTCAATATGATACTTAACGATTATATAGCCATAGCTAAAACACTTAATGCGAAATATGCTATGTTAAATTGGATAGTAAATTGTTTATTAGAGAAGCCACCCAATATGACAAAAAATATATAATTTATTAAAAACTTATATATTGGATAATTATTTTGTATTTTTTTAATTATGTAAGTCTTTTATTACTATAAGTATTTCTTATTTTTTATCTAAAATATTGCAATCATGTTGTTATTTCATTTAATAGTATTGGTAGAATAATAATGAGCTATCCTCTAGGAAGATATTGAATGTTTATAATTTAAGTAATTTCTGATAAAATAGAAATATAAAGGAAACTGAACTATATCCCTTTATTTCTTCTTATTGGATGATCTTCTGATCCTATATAAAATATTTTTTGAAAAAGTTTTTGATAACTGTTGTGTAGATCTTCATAATAGAGAATATAATAAACTTATAAAAGTTAGATATTCTTTAGCCAAAAAATATAAAATTCAGAAATTATTTTTATAGAATGAATGATCTAGAAATATTATCGATAATTCTTGGGCTGGGAATCTCAGAGGTAGTGATGATTTTTGTACTAGGATGGATTATAGGTTCGATACCCATTTATTTTGTTGCTAAGCATTTTAATAAAAATATATCATTTGAGAAGGCTTTGGGTGCTACAATACTTTCAGAAATTGTATTTCCAATAATAATGGCAACATTATACTTTCTCTTTATCTTATTTTCAATAATAGTATTATATAACAATTATATATTAAATTACATATTATTTTTTGCTAGTGTACTTTTTTGGATAATTGGAATAATTATTGGTTTTATAGCAGTTTTATATATCTATAAAACTGCGTTTAATGTAAGTTTGGGAATAACTTTTGTTATATCTATTGTAGCTATCATAATAGAGAGTATCTTAATATCAATAGTATATGTAGTATCTTCAGGAATATCCACAGTAAATACACCAGTAGGAACAATAGACATAGAGATTATTGGAATAATAATGTGGTTTATGTTAGGATTGCTTTTGTCTACAATATTTATCTATTTGGTTGCTAAACGTCTTAATATGAATATATCCTTTTTAGCGACTTCAATAGTTAATTTATTTCCAGGAATAGTATCTTTTATAATAATCATAATTTCTTCTATTTCTGGAATATTAAGTATAGGATATAATTCTTTCTTATTATTTATATTAGCAGAAAATAATATAGCATTTTTTATAGGAGTAGGTATAATTTTCATAGTAGTTTCAATTTTCTATAAATATATACTTAATATAAGTTGGAGAAAAGCTATTCTTATGTCCATTATAGTTAGTGTAGTATGGTCTATTAGTGGTCTATTTATGTCGCCTATTTTTTTCAGTTTTCCGATTTGTTGCTAATGTTTTTTAAATCTATTTTACAAATATATGGTATAACTTTTGTGTCGGATAACTAACGTTAT
>JAPWTZ010000022.1 GCA_028275775.1 Candidatus Nanopusillus sp. | reverse complement strand
CTACTGAAAATGCTGAAAGGTTGGGATTGGAAAAAGTAAAAGATGGATTTTTAGTACCATTTATGGCAGTAAAGGCAATTGGTGATTATGTAGTTGTTTCTGAAGAAGATTTAGTATAGTTTTTTATTTATAGTATTAATTAAAAATAAAAAATAGAGCTTATTCTAATTATTCTACAGGTTTTATTACAGATATATTATCTCCTCTTAGGAATATCCAAGGTAATTTTTTATTAGTATCTAATTCTGTTACATCTTCTAATACCATGTTGGGGTGAACATCAGAGGCTACTAATTTGCCTCTGTATTGTTTACCATTTTTCATTTCTACTATTATTTCTTTTCCTTTTGACTGTGTTATTACATCTAATGGTCTTACTATGTCCATAAACAAAATATACAAGAAGATTTTATAAATTTATTTTATAAATTGATTTAAAAATTATTCTTTTATTAATATTCCATTTATAATTCCATCTTGACCTGGTCTTGATGTTACTAAAACTTTTCCTATTTCAGTATTTAATATAGCATTCTTAGTTATTATTTTTTCTCTATCTAAGTTTTTATCATTTGGATTTTTAATAACACCCGATATTTTTACTCTTTTAATTTCTTTTGTTTCTGGATTGAGTACATTTACATATAAGGCACTTTTTAATTTTACTTTATAATTTCCACCTTTTGTTCTAAATATATATCTTATTTCTTCATTACCTTTTGATATTTTTGTTAAAATTGGATATCTTCCATAATTTGCTTTTCTTTTTTTACTATTAGGAGATTTTATTTTACCATTTTCTTTTCTTAAATCTTTACCTTGATAAACAGATAATCCTCCTTTTTTGTATATATTTACCATTTTATTTTTATGATAAAAAAGATTTAAAAAATAAAGTGTAATAAAAATAAAATACGCGGCGGTGCCCGAGCGGTCAAAGGGGTCGGGCTTAAGACCCTATTAGTAAGAAACCCGATGGGTTAGTCCCGTCAGGGGTTCAAATCCCCTCCGCCGCACTTAAAATTATATTTTTATCTATATTATTTAACTGGCAATTATCACAAAAATACTTATATATTATTAAAAATATAGAATATTTATGAAATCTATTTCTCCAATAATAGCATCTATATTAATAATTGTTATAACAGTTGCAATTGCTGGAATTTTTTATGCATTTACTTCAGGTATGTTTGGTTCTATTACATCTTCTTCATCTCAACAAATTCAACAGCGATCTCAAATAATATCTTTTACAATAAATAATGTATATTGTTCAAATAATATATTATATTTTAATATCTATAATAATGGAAATATACCTATTAATATAAATAATTCTGAAATAATATTTACTGATAATAATGGAAATACTATATCTATAAATGGAAGTAATATTATATGTAATAATGGAAATATAATTTCTATAGGAAGTAATAGTTTATGTTATGTAATAAATAATCCATGTTATTATAATGATACAAATTATATAAAAAGTATGAATTTTATATATAATGGAATAAATTATAATTATGATATATTAAATAATAAATTTAATTTAATATTTTCTACTATTAATAATTCTCAACCATTAAATACTACATCTAATTCAAGTAGTTCTGGTTCTTCTAGTTCAGGTACTTTGAGCAGTCCTCCCTATTCTAATTCAAGTACTTCAGTCTGTCAATCATCCTATTTACCTGTAACAATCTATAACACTCAATCTATTTCAACTCCATCTCCATTTCAACAAGATATAGCAATATGTAATGGAAGTATAAATATTGGTAATAATTTTGCATATATAAATAATGCAACATTGTTTAATCAAATAAATAGTAATGGATCAAATATATACTTTACTACAACATGTAATAGTACTCCAAATATATATTCATGGTATGAAGGACAGTTAATTAATGGAAGTACATATTGTGATGTATGGTGGATAAATTTACCAAATGGAATTCCAGCAAATAGTAATGTAACAATATATATGTATATAGGAAATAGTAGTACTAATTATTATTCTCAATATTATCCATATGTAGGAACTAATGAACAAGTTATAGGGACTATGCAATATGATAATGGTCAAGATGTATTTATAGCATATGGATATTTTAATAATACATTTGATGGATGGAGTGGATATATTTATAATGGATCTTTTTCTCCTATAGCAACTTCAAATGGTATTGAAATGCTAAATAATCAAAGTTATGAAAGTACTTATATTTTGCCTCCCAACAATTGGAATATTCCCCGAATACCTTTAATTGTTGAGGAAGCTTGGAATTATACCCAAGGTGGAGATTCAAATATAATAGCATTATTTGGAAATACAAGTCAGCAAATTAGCTGTATTAGTGCAGGAACTAGTGGTTATGGTTATACATCTAATTTATCTACATTTGTGCAATTTGAATATTGGAATAGTGCAACATATTTAAAATCCGTAGTAACAAATCAATTTTTAAATGGTACATATTTCCCAGGATTTGGAGGAACATTTTATTCATATTTATTAGTTAATTCATCTTATGCTCAAACAGGATATCACTACTATAATTCTGCTCTAGTATGGGCTCCATTAACATTATTAGATACATATAATATAAATAATAATGGATATACATATACATATTATAATTTAAATTATAATCCTTTCCAATATCCTACATTAGAAATAAGTGCAGGAACTGATGGTTATACTTCATATCAATATGTAGAATGGGCAATAGCAAGGGCATATCCTCCAAATGGTGTAATGCCTTCAATTTATATTAGCTAAATTTATTTTTAATATCAAAGAAAGGACAATTTATCATTTAAAGTAATGATAAAAATAACTTCTCAATAAGTTTAGTTATGTTCTTCAATAATAATGTTATTTATGCATTAAAGCTATTTAGTAATATCAAAACCTGGGGCGGGTGGGATTTGAACCCACGACCTTCCGGTCTTCAGCCGGACGCTCTCCCGGTCTGAGCTACCGCCCCTTCAATTATCAATATTTTTCATTATTTATTTTTTAAATTTTTCAAATTATAAAACATTCTTTAATTTATAATGATAGAAAAATATTATCCAATATTAAATAATAGACCATTTCAAATTGATGTTGTAGAAAAAATATTAAACTATATTAATGAAAATAGAAAATTTATTTTATTAGATTCTCCTACAGGTTCGGGTAAAACAATTATTGCATTAGTAGTTTCTGATTATTTAGCAAAGGAGGATTTTATAACTCATATTGCTGTAAGAACAACTGAAGAAATAAAAAGATATTTGGAAGATTCATTTAAAATAAATACAATATTGAGGGTATATCCAAATAAAAAGAAAACATGTCCAATATTTTTTAAATCAAATTTATCTGGAGAAGAAATAATATGTGCAGATTGTATATATAAAAAATCTTTATATGATCAAGAAGAATTATATAAAAGATTAAAGAAATATAATTATAATTTTATTAAATTGACAAAAATAGAATATAAGAAATATTTAAAAAGGAAGGATGTAAAATGTATATATCATTCTTTTAAGAAAATTGATTCAAATATTTATATTTCAACATATCCATATGTTTTTAATCAATATTTAAATGAAGTATTATCTTTAGAAGGAGAACCTGATTTTTTAATAATGGACGAATCACATAATTTATTAACATCAATTATAAATCCTATTTCAATATCATTTAGAAAATATATAGAAAGAGGTATTGGAAAAAGAAATGAGGAAAATTTATTATTCCAAGATTTAATAAAAGAATTAGAAATTATAAAAAATGCATTAAATATACCCGAACAAGACTTTGAATTAATAAGATATAATTTAATGAAATTCTCAGATGAATTATTATCATTTATAGAAAATGTAATTGCAAAGAAATTTAATACAAGAGATATATATTTAATAAAAGAAAGAATGGAAAAATCTTCAAAAGAAATATATATAGATAGAGAAAAATTAAAGGAAATATTTGATTCTAATGAAAAATTATTGGATAATTTATCATTTTATTGGGAAACATATAAAAGGTATGTTTCAAAGAATAATATTAAATTGCCAAAGAAAAGATGGAATATAAATAAAATATTAAAATTATATTATTATATAAATTCTGAAGATATTTTTTGGATATTAAATTTATTTAAATTGGAAGGATATATAACAAAATTTGAAAAAATAATTAAAGTATTTGATAATTATAAATCAGTAATATTAATGTCTGGAAGTAATTTTACAAAAGAAAGTTTCCAAAAATTATATAAAATAAAGGATGTAGAATATATTAAAGTTGATGTAAAATATGGAAAAAAGGATTATGAAGTATTATATAATTTTTCTTCAAGATATTCAAAAAGAAATGATAAAAATAATATAGAAAATTTAATAGGTGATATAAAATTTATTGCAAACAATTTAGAAAAATATCAATTATACATGTTTCCTTCATATTCTTTTATGATAAATATATATGAAAAATTGGATATAAAGGATAGAATATTTTTAGATGATGGAGAAAAACCATTGAATAGAATATTAAAAACAAATAAAGATATAATATTTACATATGCAAGATCAAGATTTATAGAAGGAATTCAATTAGTAAAGGATAATCAATCATTATTAAAAGTAATTGTAATTGTTGGAAAACCATATCCTCCACCACCAAATGCATCAATATTAATATATAAAATAATTAAGGATAATAATTTGGATTATAATGAATTTGCAGAAGTATTAAAGGATATAAATATTAAACAAGTAATTGGGAGAGCAATAAGATTTCCAAATGATTATGTTAAAATATTTTTTATAGATGATAGATATAAAAAGGCAGAAATTAAAAAATATTTACAATAATTATTCATATCTTAATGCAACCATTGGATCGATTCTAGAAGCTTTTATTGCAGGTAATGTTCCGGATAAAATACCTATAAAAAATGGGAATACTAAAGAAAAGACTATTAATTGTACATTAATATATGGTTGTAATCCAATAAATCCATAGAATTTTAATACTGAAGAAGCTATATATGATGTAAAGAATCCAAGAGTTATTCCTAAAAAACCACCTATTAATCCAATAAATCCAGATTCTAATAAAAATAAAATTAATACTTCTATATTTTTCATTCCTAATGCCTTTAATAATCCAATTTCTCTATATCTTTCCAAAATAGATGTATACATAGTATTTACAATATTTATTGCTGAAATTAATATAGATATTGATGCAATTATTAATGAAAACATAGATATTCCTCCAATAACCTGATTTGCAATTTGCTCAATAGATTGAGCAGTTACTATTGTATATGTTTGGCCCTTTAATGAGTTTATATAATTCTTTATTGAATTATATGCTATATTATAATTATAAACAATTACAATTAAATAATTATAATTTATATTTCCAAATAATTTTTCATATTCTCCCTCTGGAAATAAAATAGTATAATCAGGGTTTCCTCCGGTTTGTTGTAATATCCCAACTACCTGGCATCTTTGTCCAAATATATTTATATAATCTCCAACACTTATTTTTTGATTATTTAATGAAGGAGAATTTGCAATTTGATATCCCAAATCTACTTGGCAATTATTATTGTTTGTTATAAAAGTCCCCTCAAGAATATTATAATCTATATATGTTAGATAATTGATATCTTTTGTATTAATAATTAATATATCTGCAGGTATTTGATAATTATTATATTTAATAATTGTAGAGGTTGAATATGCTTTTATAACTTTTTCTACTCCAGGTAATGTTTGAATATTTTCAATAAAATTATTTGTAAAATATCCAGAAATAGAACTAACAAATCCAGCTCTTGCACCAGGAAAAATAAATATTGCTTTATTCCCAAATTTATTTAATTCACTTTGAACATAATATTGTAATCCTTGTGATAATGCAATTAATGTAAATATTGTAGCTATACCAATTGTAATTCCTAAAGATGTTAAAAAAGTCCTTAACTTTTTTGTCC
>JAPWTZ010000021.1 GCA_028275775.1 Candidatus Nanopusillus sp. | reverse complement strand
AACCACTTGCAGGTAAATATCTTTTTTCATACTTTTCTAATTCTTTATATGATACAGGATATCTTGGATGAATTGCTTTTCCAAAATTAAAGTATTCAGAAAATCTAGCAATTATCTTTTTTCCTTCTGTTTTATATTCTTCAACAAATTTATATTCTTTTAATTTTTCTAAAATATTCAATAATAATTTATTATAATAATTAAATTCTACCTCTCTTTTTCCAACATTTATACAATTTGTAGCGTGAGAGAAGAAATCATTAATTATATCTACCATTATTCTCCCATAACTTTAAATCCTAATTCTTTTGCCATTTCTCTAAAACATCTTCCACATATATGTATTTTATATCTTCTAATAACTCTATCATGAGAACCACATATTATACATCTTATACTTCCCTTTCCAAATTTTCTTTCCTTATTTTTAATTCCATATTCTTCTAATACTTTTATTAAACTCTTATTTTCACTTACTGCTTTTTGTACTAATTCTTGTATATTTTTAATCTTACCTTCTTTGATTAATCTTCTAACTTCTTCTTTTACATATTTTGGTGCATTATTTTTAAGTATCTTTGTCAAAGTACCTGGTTTATTTTTTTGTAATTCTACTAAATATGACCAGTCATTTGGCATTTATTAATAATATATTAGTAAGATTTAAAAGGAATATAGATTTTTAAGGAAAAAATTAAAATAAATATAATAATGCTAAAATCCCTAATTGTTGGGATAGATCCAGGTACAAATTTGGGATTAGTTGTTATAGATGATAATGGAAATATAGTTGATAAATTAAGTGGAAAAAATATACAAAATGAAGATATTATTAAATATATAAGTGATTTAAAGTATGTTGTACTTATTGCTACAGATAAAAAAGAAATTCCAAAAACAATATTAGATATAGCATCAAAACTAAATATTGGTATATATAGTCCAAAGGAAGATATTAGTTTAGAAATAAAAAACAAATACTATAAGGATGATAATTTAAAGAAAATATTTGAAAATAATCATGAATTTGACGCATATATATCTGCGATAGAAGCATTAAAAAAGTTAAAGGAAATATTTGAAAAGGCTAAGAGAGTTTCTGAAAATCAAGATGAATACATCAAAATATTAAAATATATATTAAAAAATAGAAAGGTAGAAGCTGTAGCAGTAAAAAATAATTTAAGAGAAAAGGAAAAAGAAATAAAAGAAAAGAAGAAAAGAAAGAAAATAAAAAGAGATAAAGGAGATATTGAAATAATAAAAGTTATTGTAAAGAATAAAAAAGATAAAGAAGAAAATGAAAAAATAATAGAAGAATTAAACAAAAAATATATTGAATTGTTAAATGATTATAATATTTTATCTAAGATTTTAACTGAGAGATTAAAAAATGAAGACAATATTATACCAAAAATTTCTTTTTTATATTTAAATAAAATTTATTATAATAGAATATTTATAGATGAATTTAAAGAAGAATATATTACATATTATAAAAGTAAAGATGTGAAATTCTTTGTAAAAAAAGAAAACTTTATAGAAGCTAAAAATATTTTTCCAAAATTTTATGTTGTAGATGAATTTAAAGAATTAAAAAATTTTATTATTGTTGAGAAATTTCATGAAGAAAAATCTAATATAATAGATAAAGATATTGACGAAGAAAGGTTAAAGAAAATTTTAAAAAATTATAGGGAACACCGTCTTCAAAATATATTAGGATAATTTTGGATAAGAGCAAATAAAACAATTAATTACTAATTAGTAGTATATAAAAGGTTGGCAAATATAATATAACAGACTTACATTTTGACATTGGTGTACCAAAAAATTTATAAATATCTTTTATAAACCTTTTGATAAGCAATATTTTTAAACAGGAAACATATAGATATATTTAGAAGGAAAAATCGATTATGGAAAAAATTTAAGGGTGATTTTTTAAAAATCAATTGAAAACTTATTATTTTAAGGGATAAAAAGAATGTTTTGATGTTTTTAAATCGATTGCAAAATTATTTTATAAAATTTTTTATAATATAGAATATTATGATGACAAATTCGATAATAGATTATTTTTTAGCAGATTTTGAAAAAATATCAAACAAAAACAAAAACATTATTGTAGATGGGAGATATTTTGAAGAAGATTTTATTCCATATGAAATAAAATTTAGAGATAAAGAAAAAGAAATTATATTATCTAATATAAACTTATTTTTAAATAGAAACACTGGAAGTAACTTATTTTTATATGGAACTACAGGTACTGGAAAAACATTAATAGCTAGATATTTAAATAAAGGTATATCATTTTATTCAGCAAAAAATAAATTAAAAGTGAAGGTTGCATATATAAATTGTAAACAAATATTATCTGATGATGTAGATTATTACATATTTAAGAGAATATATGAAGAATTGGCAAATATAAATATAAAAAGCGGATTTAGGAAGAATGATATATATGAAAATATATATAAATTTATAATTAATAATGATTATAAGCTAATAATAATATTAGATGAGGTAGATACTATATTTAGAAGATCTGAAAATACAGAAATATTATATTTACTATTGAGAAATTATGATATAAACTTTTTAAATAGAATAAGATTAATACTTATTTCCAATTCTCCTTCCTTTATATCTCAATTAGATCAAAGAGTAAAATCATCTTTTTCATCAATAATTCAGGTAAAGTTTTCCCCATATAATTATTATGAACTTAGAGAAATTCTAAAAGATAGAGCTATAAAAGCTCTAAAGCCAGGTTCTATATCTGAAGAAGATATAAATTATATATCTGCAAGAGTTTCTAAAGAATTCTCTGGAGATGCAAGAATTGCAATAAATGTATTAAGATTATCAGCGACAATTGCATATAATAAAAATAAGGAAAAAATAGATAGAGAAGATATAGATGAGGCATTTTCAAGTGTTGATTTAAATATATTAGAATCTATAGTAAGTACTTTAAATAAAACACAAAAATTAATATTATTGGCTTTAATAAAAGAACAAATAAAAAGTGAAGATTTCGTAACATTTAACAATCTTTATGAAGAATATGTAAATTTATCCAATAATTTCGGAATATCTATTCTAGATAAAACGGTAGTATATAAAAATTTAAAGAAAATAGAAAGTATATTTGGTGAATTAATTGAATCAAAAATAATATCTAATGGAAAAAGGGGTGTAAACAAAGTATTAAAGATAATATCCGATGTTGATAACCTTAAAAAAATATACGAAAAAATAAAAAAAGATATATGAAAAAAGAGGATTTCATAAATTTATTATTGGAAAATGGTATAATACCTCTAAAAAAAGTAGCTGATCTTTTAGATTCTTTAAAAGAGGAAGATTTAGATATTATATTTAAAGAAGCAATAAAAAATAATGTAAAGATAATAGATGAAGAATTTATTAATAGAATAATTGGAAAAAATATTAATAATAATAAAGAAAATGTTGAAAAGAAAGAAAATAATGTAAATAAAAAACAAAATAAAATAAATATAAAAGATTTCTTTAATATAAAGGAAAATAAACAGAATATAGAAAAAGAAAGTAATAATGTTATTCTTATAGAAAGTACAAAAAAACATGTTGGGGAAGAAATTGAATTATCGGTAAAGGAAATGAAGGAAACAAAAGAAATAAATATTCTGAAAAGATTTGAAATACAAAAAAATAAGCCTGATATAATATCCTGGATATCATATTATAAACAAAGATTAAATAAGATAAAGAAAATATTAAGGGAACATTCTGAAATGAGGAATATATATCCTTTAGATAAGATACCTGAAAATGAGGAGGTTGCAATTGTTGGATTGGTATATGATAAAAAAATAACCGAAAAGGGAATAACTTTTATTATAGAAGATGGAAATAATATTATAAAAGCTTTTGTGAGTAAAGATAATGAAAATATAGATTTTAAAATAGTTAAAGATATACCATTAGATTCTGTTATTGGTTTAGTTGGTATATATAAAAATAAGATGTTCTTTGCAAATAATATAATATTACCAAATGTTCCTGTAAGAAAACCAAAAACATTTGGAGAAGATGATGTATATATATTATTCACCGGTGATTGGCAGGTAGGGAATAAGTATACATTTTATGAACTATTTGACAGGTTTTTAAAATTTGTAAATGGAAAAACAGGAAATGAAAAAATAGATGAAATTGCAAGAAAGATTGGTTATATTATAATTATAGGAGATGTAGTAGATGGAGTTGGTGTTTATCCAGAACAAAAAGAGGAATTGGTTTTAAAAACATATGAAGATCAATATAAAAGTTTTGAAGATTATATATTAAAAATACCTGAAAGTATAAAGACAATTATTGTACCAGGAAATCACGATATTCCAAGGTTAGCAGAACCACAACCAGAATTACCAAGATCATTGTTAAGGGAATCTTATTCAATGAAGAATATTTATTATTTGTCAAATCCATCATATGTAAAAATACATAATTCAATTATTGGGTTATTATATCATGGATATGTTTTAGATTGGTTAGTATCAAATATTTCTTTTTTAAGAGAAAAGGGAGGATATGAAAAACCTGGAGAATTAATGAAGTTTATGTTAATGTTAAGGTTAATATTCCCATCTCATGGATCAAATCCATATGTTCCGTATATAAATGATGATCCATCTGTAATAGAAATTGTACCAGATTTTTTTCATACAGGTCACATACACAGAGCATCTTATGATGAATATAGAGGAATAGATCTAATTAATTCATCTACTTTTCAAGATATAACTCCATATCAAAGAGAATTAGGTCATAAACCAGAACCAGGTATTTTATTTTTGAGAAATATAAAGAATGGAGAGGTTTTGGGTGTTAATTTATTTAATTTTGAAATAAGAAAGTTAAGAGATAAAGTTATATAAAATATTTATATAATATAATAGAAATGAAAATAAATAAGGAAAGTGAAACAGAAATGGAAATAATTTTTGAAAATGATAAGGCAACAATATCTATGTTATTAAAGGAAGAGTTAGATAAAGATCCAAATGTAATAATTGCTGCCTGGAAGGAAAATCACCCATTAATAAAAGATATTTATTTATATATAAAGACTGATGGAAAGAGAAAACCAAGGGAAGTATTAATAGATGCAATAAAGAGGGCTCTAGATAGGTTAAATAGTTTTGAGAAAGAATATAATAAAATAATTAATGAAATTAAATAAAATAACATTAGATACATCAGTAGTAATTGATGAATATATATCAAAATCTTTATTAAATAATAGTATTTCTTTTAATGAAGTAATAATACCTGTACCAGTAATTGATGAATTACAAGCACAGGCAAACAAAGGTCTTGAAAAAGGATTGATTGGTTTAAAGGAATTGCAAAAAATTAGAGAATTGTCAGAAAAATATAATTATAAAGTAACAATATTAGGTGAAAAGCCAACATTAGAACAAATAAAATTGGCAAAGCATGGATATATAGATTATTTAATTATTAAAATTGCAAGAGATACAGGATCTACATTATTAACATCTGATAAGATATTATATGAAACTGCTAAAGTATATAATGTTGATTGTTTATTAATTGAAAAGGAGGATGTTTCAACGGAAAATCCACCTTTTTTAGATCTATTTACTGATGATACAATATCTGTTCATATTATTGAAAATACAAAAGTAAAAAGAAAAAGGGGAAAACCTGGAGAATGGTATTTGGAAGAAGTA
The DNA here is from genome assembly GCA_028275775.1 of Candidatus Nanopusillus sp. GTDB lineage: Archaea > Nanobdellota > Nanobdellia > Nanobdellales > Nanobdellaceae > Nanobdella. Next base: position 556 of record JAPWTZ010000021.1, on the reverse strand, counting down.
GATAAAGTATATGGAAATAAAGATATGGAAGATTTAATTGATAAAATAATATATATTGCTAGAAATAGAAGGGATTCATTTATAGAAGAAGAAAGAAAAAATAGTTTAATTATTCAGTTAGGAATTTTTAGAATTGTAATTGTGAAACCACCATTATCTGACGCATATGAAATAACAATTGTTAAACCATCAAAAATATTAAGGATAGAAGATTATAATTTGAATGAAAGAATACTTGAAAGACTAAAAGAAAAATCCGAGGGAATTATAATTGTTGGAAAACCTGGTTCTGGAAAAACAACCTTTGCCCAGGCTCTGGCAGAATATTATTTAAGTATGAAAAAAATTGTTAAAACGGTAGAATCTCCAAGAGATTTAATATTATCTCCAGATATTGTTCAATATTCAAAGAATTATTCTACGGATGAGGAAATACATAATATATTATTATTATCAAGACCAGATTATGTAATATTTGATGAAATGAGAGATACTAGAGATTTTAAATTATATATAGATTTAAGATTGGCAGGAATTGGAATGATTGGTGTTGCAC
>JAPWTZ010000008.1 GCA_028275775.1 Candidatus Nanopusillus sp. | reverse complement strand
ATGTCGGATAATCTTGGTTATCCGACACGTGAGTTATTATATATTTAAATACTTAAATTTAGATCTTTTCTTTTAATTGCTTTAGTTAGTGGTATATAATCTTTATAAAATTTATTTATACTCTTAGTACGTAGGTACTATTAACGTAATATTTAAAAATATTTCGAAAGATATATACTATATGGGACTAGAAGATATATTTGGAAAAGAAATAAAAGGAGCTCGTCAATTAGGAGAATACTATTTGAATCTTGCTAGTAAATATGATCTTGATTATTTGGGAGGAGACGGTATTTTTTTAGTTTTGGCAAACAAACGTTTGTCAGAAGATGCCGATCATCGAAAGAAGGATACACCTCCATGGCCTGGAATAAAAATACATTCTCCACTTTCAGTAGAAATGTATAATGTTTTAAGGAGCTATGATTTTATACAAATGTTAAAAAATGGGGAGATAGACGGAATTAAGGTTTATCAATATGGTGATGACGATCCTTTCTTAAAACCCAAAGAAGTAACTATTTATATATCTCTTGATTCTATGCCAAATTTAGGAAAACTTCTAAATATTTTGGAAAAGAATGGAATATTTATACAACCAGCATTATCTTCTTACTATCAACAAGGTTATAAAATGGTACTTCTAAATAAAATGAGTATAGCTCCATATGCTGGGGTGTTTGCTAGATTCTCCGCAGATTTCACTGAGAAGATGAACATTGATGCTATAAAAAATATAAGAGATAGTATGATGGCAAATATAGATACAAATGATATTAATAATTATCTTGAGCAAGTTAGAAGGATAGATGATGATATAACAGCTAAGTATAGGAGCAAAATTGATGACAGAGTGTGGAGAGCTGCTGTGGATATATCACGTCCTCGAATTGTAGGAGTACCTAGAAGTTGGTTATTATATAACCAATATAATTTAGATGAGATATTAAGAAATTCAGATGCATCATTAAAAGATTTCTATTATAAATTATGGAAGAATGCAGATCCTAAAGAATTATTAAGATATTCTCCAACCATTTATACATTTATTACATTAAAAGAAATTGGAGGAACCATAGTACCAATCCAAATATAATCATATCTTATGATTGGAGTAATAAACAACTAGAAGCTTATAACGTACTTGATGCTAGGATAGATAGCTTTGATTTATCTAATAGCAAAGATCTTGAAAGAATTAGTGATCATCCTGAAGAAAGATTGGAGGAATTTTTAAGATATGGAACGGCATATCCATAACATTAAAATAATATTAGACAAAAAGGCCTAGCATTAAAATAATGTTTTTTAATTTAAAAATATTTATAAAAAGATATAAATTTTAGTTAAAAAATTCTATTTTTTTGAATATTCAAGCAGATTATAAATCATATAAATATTAAGTTTCTCCAATTCCTTTTTTATTTCTATTATCTAAAATAAACTTAGTGTCTATAATTTCTTTAAATTATGAGCATCAATATCTTTTGGAGGACGGCTCGTTATTCTTCTATCAATAATTAGAAGCTTATTAGATGGAATAATATGTTATGAACGTATATAATGTTAAATTTTATGTTTGATTTAAGATTAATTTAAGCATGAAAGTATGTTAAAAAAATGTTAAAAGTCCAGTAGTCAAAACTTATTAAAAAGTTAATTAAATAATTATAATGACTAAGTATATATTTATTACGGGAGGTGTGTTGTCTGGATTGGGAAAGGGTATAACAACATCTTCTATTGGAAAAATACTTCAAGCTCGAGGTTATAATGTAACAGCAATTAAAATAGATCCATATCTAAATGTGGATGCTGGTACAATGAATCCATTCCAGCATGGTGAAGTGTTTGTAACTTTTGATGGTGGTGAAACAGATCTAGATTTAGGGCATTATGAAAGATTTCTTGATGTTGAAATTCCTAAATATCATAATATAACTAGTGGTCAAGTTTATTATAAAGTAATTCGAAGGGAGCGTAAAGGAGAGTACTTAGGTCAGACAGTTCAATTAATACCTCATGTTACTGAAGAAATAAAGAGAAGAATAATGTTAGTAACGAAACGTGAAAAACCAGATATAATTTTAATTGAGATTGGAGGTACTGTTGGAGATTATGAAGGATTACCATTCCTTGAAGCTGCAAGACAAATGAAGCTTGAGATGCCCAATGATGTATTATTTGTTCATGTTGCTTTAGTTCCTTTGCTATCAACTACAGGTGAACTTAAAACAAAACCATTGCAGCATAGTGTTGCTGAGCTTAGAAGAGTTGGTATTCAACCAGATATAATAATTGCAAGGGCGCCAAAGTTGCTTGATGAATCAACTAAAAGGAAAATATCTTTATTTACAAATGTACCAGTTAATGCTGTATTTACATCACCTGATGTAGATACAATTTATAAAGTGCCACTCATTTTAGAAGAACAAGGTCTTGGAAAATATATAGTAACAAAATTAGGATTAGAACCTAAAGAACCTAAACTAGATGATTGGATAAATTTTGTAAACTCTCTTGAGGATAGTAAAGATGAAGTTAATATATACATGTGTGGTAAGTATGTGAAACTTCATGATTCTTACATAAGTATTGTTGAGGCTATAAAACATGCTGCTGCTAAGTTAAAGATTAAGCCAAATATTATTTGGTGCGATACTGAGGAAATTGAAAAAGATCACTCAAAGATTAAAGAACTTGATAATGCTGATGCTGTTATTGTATTACCAGGTTTTGGAGCTAGAGGGGTTGAAGGTAAAATAGAGGCTATTAGATATGTTCGTGAGAATAATATACCATTTCTTGGAATATGCTATGGAATGCAATTAGCTATAGTAGAGTTTGCAAGAAATGTCGCTAATCTCAAAGGTGCTCATACAACAGAAGTTGATCCAAACACACCATATCCAGTTGTTGATATAACACCAGAAGAAAAAGATATTAAGGAGCTTGGTGGTACAATGATACTTGGTAATAGGAAGATTAATATTGTTGAAGGTACAATAGCTCATGCAATCTATGGAACAACCGAAATAGTAGAGAGGCATAGGCATAGGTATGAAGTAAATCCTAAGTTCTTTAATATACTAACTGAAAAGGGTCTTGTTTTCTCAGCTTGGAGATCTGATGTTCCAAGAGTAGAAATGATAGAACTACCAAACCATTATTTCTTTGTAGCTACTCAATTTCATCCAGAGTTTAGAAGTAGGCCATTACATCCGCATCCATTATTTGTTGCACTGTTAAATGCAGCATATAGTAAAAAGCAAGGATTACCTTCTCCCTGGTCTCGTGTGCTTGTTAGATGATTTTTACTATAGTTTTAATAGAATACATTTAATACACTAGAAAATTTATTTCATGATTTTATTTTGTCTAAATATTATTGATATAATAACATCAGGGTTTTAATTAATGTATAAATTATTTTGTTTATATCAGTATAACTTTCATTAGTTTTAAGCAATGTATTAAGTATCTTAGTTATATCTATACCCCATTCTTCGGAGACGCATTTAAGCTTTTCTATTGTATCTTTTATATTTATTTTCGGTGATTCTTTATCCTTATTTGAAATATTCTCATAAATATATATAAGATCATTTGCAAAACATGATCCTAAGGCATAAGGTGCTAGAGGTGATCCTAGAGAATAAGGTGATGACGGATCTTTTTTCTTTATATATTCATTGCATATTTCTATATTCTTTTTCATAATTTCATAAACTTCAGGATATTTGTATAATTCATTTTTATAGAAATATACTAGATATTCAAATGCAGAAGCTCTCCAGTCATCGTAACCAACTATATGATGCCCAATTTCATGAGTTACTATCGAATCTGTAATAGTTTTTGCTATAATATTTTCTATATCATCATCATTTTTATATACTGGCCATAGTATTCCATTATGTTTTATAGTAAATAGATTACCAATAAAAATTTTATTTGGATTGTTAATATTGCTATTTATAACTTCTTTTAGTCCATTTTTTATAATTTGTATTTCTCTTTTTTCTGAAACATATCTTGCGAACTTAAATTTCTCATTTGTTTTATATATTTGTTGAAATTCTTCCAAAGATTCAAAAGTTCTCAATGATAGTCTTCCAATTTGTATATTATTCTTTTTAAGATAGTCTATAGTTTCATCAAAACTATTTTTTATAAAAAGATCTAAATCGTATTTATCTTCTGGCATTATTAAATGATAATAATAATAAATTTTCATAAATTTTCATTATTTTATGTCTAAATTTCATGAATGTAATAAAATTATAATTTTAATTAATGTAGTAAAATTTTAGTTGTATCTGATGTTCCTTATATCAACTGAGCATTTACTCCTTCATTTTTGCAATTTCGTATTGTTTTATATCAGATGTTACTAACTCAAGGTTCTCTAATTTAGCTAATGCAATGAATAAGGAGTCATAAATAGTTATTTTATTCCTGTTAGCGATTTTAAATGCTTTAATTAAGTATTCATCTTGGTTTACAATTATTATAGCTTCACGATATAATCCTGTTATTCAATAATAGAATAACAATAGGTCATTTATATTTATAATATAAACTTAAGGGCAAATGAAATATTATTTATTGGTCGGGTTGTAAATCCTCTATCTTAAAATTCTTGATGAATACATAATAAAAAGGCTAAAATTTAAAGATTAAATATTATATTTATGGAATATTGTGAAGAATTTTTAAGTAAAATAACAAAAACTGAATATCTAGAAATTTATGACAATTTAGATATAGAAAAAATGAAAGAAATTGTTCAAGAAAATATATCTTACTTAATAAAATTAAAAGGTGAAAAAGCTGTTGAAGAAATAATTAATAATGATAAGTTGATTGAATATCTTCAATGGTTAGTTAAGGAAAAAACCATTTTACATATTCCAAAAGAATTCCTAACTTATATTTATTTAATTAAAGAAAGATTTGATGAAAAAGTTTTGGAAGATTTGATAGGTATGTTAATAAAATATGAAGATGTATTTCAAATATCTACAACATTTATAATAGAAGCTATTGGAAAAAACATAGAAAATTTGGATAATGAAAGAATAAATGTTTTATTAGAAATATTGGAATATCTAATAAATGAAAAATATAAACTAAAAATTACTATGTATACAGCTTTATCTGAGAGTTTAAATCTAATCGTTGATAAAGACATAGATATTAAGATAGCAAAAGACTTTATAATAAAAGTTATTGGAAGTTTTAGTGGAAGACCGTATCTTATAATAAAGTTAAAAGATAAGATTCCAAAGGAAAAATTCTCAAAATTATTAAATATATTTTCTTCCAATGGTTTATATTATAAAGTACAAAATGAAGAAGATTTAAAATTATTTTTAAATCAAATTATTAAAGATCCGTCGATTATAGATCTTATAGATAATATAAATTTCGAAAAAATAAAGGCAAAAGATTTCTTATTTATTCTAACAAAGTACTTTGAAAATATATATCTTAATGAAAAAATAAATCAAGAAATAAAATTAGAAATATTTAATCAGCTAATAAATAAAGGAGGAAGAATTGTTAGATATATAATAATTCATACAAATAACAAAAAGTATAATTTTATAGATTATGATAGATTATATAATGTTATAAATTTAATGAGAAAAGATCTTTTTTCAAAATATCCAAATATACTAAAATATTATCCTCAATTTGTTTCTTTTAGATTATATAGATTAATAAATTCTGAAAAAGATTTAGAATATTTAGAAAATGAATTAAATAAAAGAGATCCTTATGAACTTATAACAGATTCTAAAATATTGGAAGAAATATATAAAGGCATAATAAGTAAATATAGTTTAACTTTAGATTATCTGATAAAACTTTTGGACCATATAGTTAAAAAATATGGAAAGAAAAGAAGATTAATTATAAAAATATTGGATGCTATTGAAGAAATAAATAAATTTGATAAATCAAGTTATTTATCGACGATTCTTGCATATAGATTATTCCGTATTAAAGATAATATTGGAAAAATTGGAGCATGGTGTGATTATTTTTCACATGAAAGTACATATTATAAGTGGATTCTTATTAATGTTAAGAAAAAATTAGAAAAGATGAGTAGATAGCTAACTATATAATTATTTTATTATATTTTTTAATGAAAGATTGTATTCAAATTAACTAAAAGATATAAATCAGTAATAACATTTATATTAAAATCTAAAGCTATATAGTTATATCTAAAATTACTTTTAAATATTTATATAGTTTTATACATAAAAAGAAAGAATCATTTTTATATTTATCATCGAATGAATATAAAATGATTTTCCTTGCTTTCTTAATTTTTAATTGCCATAATTTAATTAAAAATTTTATAAAAATTTCTTAACTTTTCAACTTATCTTCAATATATGATTCTAATACTTCATCTATAGTTTCAAAAATATTTTTTGATATTTCTCTTTTTTCTAATAGTTCATATGCTGTTAGATAAGAAATTAAATAATCTTCTCTAGGAATTTTACTAATCCCTACTTCTTTTTTCTTTCCTATAATTTGATTAAGCACTTCTTCTATAAATTTTTTTCTGTTTAGATATAAATCTTCCATATTTGCATTTTCTAATATACGTATTGTTGTTAATTCTGTTATAAATTCATCAATTTTGATTTCTATATTTTCATATTTTCTATAAAGATGACTATAAGGTTTTACATGTTCATTGATTATCTTATATAAGTTTATATTTTTCTCATATAGTCTATTAGGAATAGTAATAATATAGTTAGATTTCATATACCACAAATCTTTATAGCCAGGAAACCTAGGACTGTCTAAATTTGCTAAATGTATAAATTCATGTATAGCTGTTGGAGCTAGAACTCCATATTGAGAAGATAAATCATCATTTATTAATATTATTGTTGGAATATTTGATATATTTGGAACGGATCCATTCCCTGTAGCTATGTTTAGTGTATATAGATCTATAATTTTATCCAAATTTGCTCCTTTTTTTAATATGTTATTTAAAAAATCCCTTTGTGGTATATCTTCCCTAGAAATAACCCTTCCATTTATAGTGTTTTTAACATCTATAGGTAATTCAGGAACATATTTATTAATGCAGTATTCTAATTGAGCTTGTTGATCTTGTATATTACTTTCTTCAGTTATAGCACATTCTATAATTTTTCTTATTAGAGAACGATCAATTACATATACTCTTGGATTTCTTTTTTCATCATTATTAGCAATTTCTAAGAACTTAGCTAAATATGAATTTGAATTTTCTCTTATATTATATCCATATCTTTCTACTCCATTTTTAATCAATTCTGACCATTTATATTCTTCGTATAGCTTATTCATATTTACTATTTATTAGTAGTAAATCTTTTAAATACTTAAACATTCTCTTAAAAATTTTTTATTATTAAATCACTATCATTATTTAGTTTAATAAAATAAAACTGTCATATTTTCTATAAGTAAATTGTAATTTCTGTTCTATTATTGTGATATATTACTCCGTTAATTATTCCTTTATTATCCATAATAGGAACAATTTTGAGAGGACCTGCATTTTTATCTATACAAGATATTGCTTTAATATTCGTAGTAACTTTTTTAATCTTATGACCTTCAATAACTTTCTTATTCCTATAATTTTCTGTTTCTGTTAATGATGATATGTGTTTGACTATTCTTCTTCCATTTGTTGCTATATTATCTAAGTAGCTATCTAAATTAATTAAATATTCTTTTGGAGGAGGATATAAATGTGAATATTTTCTATCGAATTTAAAATCTTTCTCCGATTGAAATGGAGAATAATCACCTCTTATCCATATTTCTATTTTTTTATATGTTGCAATAATATTATTTTCTTTGTCAATAAATTCTAGGAAGTATTTTTCAATGATATATTCACCGATATCGGAAGGTATTTCTGCATTTAATCTTATTTTTTCTAGATTTATATTTGTATTATAATATTCTTTTGCTAATTTATCCGTGTTCATTAATATATTATCTAATGTTTTTTCTAAATCTCTAAACGCATCTAATAGATTGTTCTTTATTTTTGGTTCTATTTCTAGTATTGTCATTATATCATTGATTTATGGTAGTATTTTTATATTTTTTAAAATAAATTTAAAACTTATACGTTCTTTAATGATTTTAATCTAGCAATATTTTATATAAAAGTCATTACTAATTTGGACTAGTTTTAAATATGTTTCATCAATAGTAAATGCTTCAGGTAATTAAAAGAAGAATTAAAAATTTATAAAATAAAGATTTATACGGATTTTCTTAAAAATAATTCAATAGATTTCTTTAAAGAAGGAGAAAGAAATTTAAATGAAAGAAAATATATAATTTAGCTATGTTTCATCTAGAACAATCACTTCAATTAGGTTTAAAATATAAATTATATGAGCTATACTAAATAAAGATTAAATGTTTTTCTATGTAAGGCTTATATTTATGTTTTCTTTATTTGAATTAATATTTATATACCCTTTTATATAATCTAAACCTTCGGATAATAATTTTGGCAAATATTCTTTCTTAAATTCTATATAAGATTGTTTATAAGTATCTAGTTCTTTTATAATATTTGATAATCCATTATAATAAATATCTAATTCTCTTTTTATATTTTGTATGTCTTTTATATATCTAGAACCCCTTAAATCTTTTAAAATATTTTCTAGATTGCTTTTTATATGTTCTAAATTTTTTATTGTACAAGAAATTTGTTCTCTAATATTTTCTATTTTTTCTATATAGTCACCATTTTGCCAATTTTGTATTATACTATATATATAACTCAATGGGGGTATATCGCATTTTTTAGTGTTTTCTATAGAATTTTCTATCTTGATATATGTTTTATCATTATCATTGAAGAGAACTTTTATTTTATCTTCTAATTTATACAATATATTATCAATATTTGGAGAGGATTCGATTATCTTTTTTATAGATTTTGATCTTTCTTCAAAGTATTTTCTAAATTCTTCATCATATCTTTCATAAATATAGATAGAAACTTCAAATAGTGCTTTGTCAATTTCCTTTATTCCCAAATTTGAAATATCTGTTAATATTGTAGATATATCTTTTTCATCATATCCAATTTCTATCAAATTAACTAGTCCTATAGCAAAATAGTGTACGTTTTCTATATAATCTTCATATCGGATTGCATATTGAATTATAAGTTCTTTTAAAATTTCAAAATCTTCCTTTTTAATTATTCCTTTTTGTAACTTTGAATTTAATAATTCAATTATTTTTTCTAACTTAGTAGTCATTATAATAAATCTATATAAAAAAGTATTTTAAACTTTTAGAATTTGTATTGGCTTTGTAACAATATCCAATTGTTAAACATAAAATCTTTGAATGATAAATTATCTTTAGCTGTTATACTTTTGTTTTTCTAAAGTCTTTATGTGTATGGTTTTTTAGATCATAAGTCTTATAAAGATAAATTCTATATTCTTTCTTTTTGATTATCCTCTTATAGAAATCTTTTTATAGATATTAAAAAATAAATATAACTATGCAATATAGATTGGAAAGAAAATTGTATCTAGATAATATTTCTTATTACTATTATGTTCAAATGGTAAATTATAAAGAGAGAATATTTGATAATGAAAATATAATAAATTTCATGAAAAAACGAATCCAAAGCAGTATAATATTATATGTAGAACTAATATTGAATATTGGAGAAAAAATAGAAAAGGCCGTAAGGAAAATTGAGAAGATAATAAAAAATGAGTGAGGCAATAAAGGCAATAAATCTTACTAAAGCTTTTGGCAAATTTGTAGCAGTTGATCATATAAATTTTGAAGTTAAAGAAGGAGAAATATTTGGTTTTCTAGGACCTAATGGTGCTGGAAAATCAACCACTATAAAAATGTTAACTACAGTATTAAAACCTACTGAAGGAACTGCTATAGTTAATGGTTATGATATAATTAAAGAACCAGCGAAGGTAAGGAACTCTATTGGAGTAGTACCTCAAGAGTTCACTGCTGATGAAGATTTGACAGGATGGGAAAATATGATGTTAATGGCAGGTCTTTATGGTATAAAGAAGGATGTGGCTAAAGAAAGAGCTAAGGAATTATTAGATATGGTTGAATTAACTCAAGCAATGAATAGAAAAGTACAAACATATAGCGGAGGAATGAGGAGGAGACTAGAAATAGCAATGTCTTTAATTAGTAGACCAAAGATTTTATTCTTAGATGAACCAACTATAGGTTTGGATGCCCAAACTAGAAGTGCAATTTGGAACTATATTATGAAGCTTAAGAAAGAATATGGTATGACAATATTTGTTACTACTCATTACTTAGAGGAAGCCGATCTTTATGCTGATAGAATAGCTATAATTGATCATGGTAAGATACTTGCTATAGGATCTCCTAAAGAATTAAAAGAAAGTGTAGGAGGCGATGTAATTACTTTAAATACTTCAAATGATGATGAAACTATGAAATTATTACAGAATCTTGATGGTATAATTGATATAAGAAAAGTTGATAATATGCTAAGGATAAAAGTAAAGGATGGAGAAGAAATGGCCCCCAAAATTCTTGAAAAATTAATAAAGAGTGGGGTAAAAGTATTAAAAATGTCAATAACGGAGCCTACAATGGATGAGGTTTATATGGAATATACAGGTAGAAAAATGAGAGATGAAGAGGCTGATTCAAAAGAAGTATTTGCATTGAGAAGAACTTTAAGAAGAACTAGAGGATAAGATGGTTACGGAAATAAAAAAGAAAGAAGAATATATAGATAGATCTCCTCTCCATGGCTTGTGGACTTTAACAAACAGAGAGCTAAAGAAATGGTACAAGTCTGCAGTAATCCTTTTATTATCTATTATACAACCAATATTTTGGATAGCACTCTTTGGGAAAGCAATGAACTTACAGGCTCTTTTCTCAGGTACAACTCTTTCAATACCTGGATTGAATATACCGAAAAATATAATTGATAAAATCGGGCAAGAAATATTAAAACAAACTTTTGGAACAACAGATTATTTTTCTTACCTAGCTGCTGGAATGTTGTCTTTTATAACATTATTTACTTCAATGCAAAGTGGTATGTCAATGGTGTGGGATAGAAGGTTAGGAGTATTGGATAGGCTTTTAACGACTCCAGTATCAAGGAGTAACATAATTATAAGTAAAGTATTATCTTCAGTAATTAGATCTTTAGTACAAGCTACCATTGTTCTAATTGTGGCAGTATTATTGGGAATGTCTTTTTATCCTGGAATAAATATCTTTGACTTTCTTGGAGCTTATGCTGCTCTATTCTTGATGTCTTTTGGGCTTTCTTCTCTTTTCTTAATGGTAGCTATTAGGGCGAGTTCATGGCAGTCTCAAATGGCAGTCATGAATTTATTAAATTTACCATTACTATTTACTAGCAATGCATTTTATCCTGTAAATTCAATGCCTTCCTGGTTAAAACCAATTGCTGAGATAAATCCATTAACTTATTCAAATGCAATAATAAGGGGAATGTTACTCGGTATACAAACAAATCTAACAATAGACTTTATATATCTCACAGTATTTGCTACATTTCTCTCTATAGTTGGTATAATTTTATCATGGAAGTATATTAGTTCTTAAAAAATTATTTTTCTTCTTTTGTTTACTATTTATTTTTTGATTAAAAAGATGGGAGTGGTACTCTTTTTCGGGAAATCTTTTATTGACAAAGTAAAAATTTCATAAGAAATTTGAAATATTTAAATTCTATCAATATAAATTATTCTTCATATAAATTATAATTTCTCTTTGCTAGCTCCTCTTCCAATTTAGTCTTAACTATATCTATATTTCCTATATACATTATAAGATTACAGAATGTTTTCTCTATCTGAGAGTATATGAATTCATTAATTTTACAGGCTTCTTTAAATCTTAACTTTATTAGAAGTTTCCTGGATCTTATATTCCTTTCATCTACCCATGCGGTAAGTATTTTTATACCTTCAAGTCTTTTTATTGCTTCATTAAAGAGAACGTATATTAATCCTTTACCTCTGAATTCTTTATCTACTGCATAGGCTATTTCTGCAACATGAAATTGTCTCTCAAGACCAAAATATTTACCACGTGTTGCTTGAAAAAAGCCTACAACTTTAGAATCATTGTATGCTAAAATCATAATAGTACTTTTTCCCCAAGATTTAGACCATTCAATAATTTTCTGTTCATCTATTTTACTATATCTACTTAATGTATAATTGTCAGGATCTTGAGAAATTCTATTCATAAAATCTATATAATCTTTAACTCTTTCACTTGATCCTTCTATTATGTGCAATAATTTACCATCTATTTCTATTTTCATATCTATTTTAGATAAAGATTGTGTTTATAAATAGCTACTTAAGTACTAGTTATTATGATTAATAAAGTTTGAAATGATTTAAAAAATTTTGATTATTCAGAACTCCACCTTTCTATTATTTCTTTATTATCTAGAACTAACATTAATTTACTCATGTTAGCTAAAGATCTTTCATGAGCTTGTTTGTCAGAAGAAGATACTGCTTCTCTAGCTATTACTGGTAAGAATCCTAAAGCTTGGGCATGTCTTGCCGATGTCTCTACTCCGATCTCTGTAGCAATTCCTGTAAAAACAATGACATTGATCCCAGCATTTCTTAACATAAGCTCAAAGTTAGTCCCTACAAATATAGAAGTTGTGTTTTTATTTATTATTATATCACTTTCTTTGGGATATACTTCTTTGACTATGTCGCCTGGATCAAATCTTCTTTTTAAGTACGGAGGCTGAAATCTTTCTGGTAAGGGTGTTATCTTGGTGTAAACTATTGGAATATTGTATTGCCTGGCAGAGTTGATTAATTCTTTAAGTTTAGTAAGAAATTCATCTTTATTAAATATTGAGTTAACTAGAGCTTCTTGTACATCCCATACTACAAGAACAGAGTTTTTCCTAGTTATGAACTTTTTCATTTCATCTTTATTATACCATTCCATAACTAAATATTGATTTATAAGTTTAAAAATTATCATCAAAAATCAGAAATAGAATCCTATTTAATATTTTTTAAAAACACTTTTAATCCGGCAATATTTTTACTATGATATGGATCTACATTATTCTTTTCTGCCAATTTTAATGTAAAGGTCCTTAATGATAATGTACCTAAAACTAATTCCTCCATTAAATTTCTATATCTTAAATCAAATAAAAGAACATTATTTCCATACATTTCCAATAAATCTTTCATATAGTTCATTCTATATTCAATTCTTTCATAATAATTAAATTTCAATAAAATAAAATCTATATCTAATTTTGATATACCTTCTAAGTCATGATGATTATATTCTGAAATTATTCCATATTCAGAAAACCATTTTGCATCCTCATTTAAATGCATTTTTAATGCTAAAGCAACAGGTTCGTGTTTTACATCTGTATATATCATTATTGGATTTTTTACGTCATTTACAAATATTGATAAATCTTTTAATCTTTCTCTATAATCTTTTAATATTTCTAATAATTCATAATATTTTTTCTTATCCAATATTGATAAAATTATTCCTAAAATTACTGGAAATGTATATCTTGTTGCTGGATAACTATTATCAATTTTTATATAATATAGATTTTTTTCTTTAGCTATTTTTTCCATTTCTCCTCCAGAAGAAATTGCTACAACTTTATTTCCATTATTTATTGCTTCATTCATACAATTTAGTGTTTCTTCAGTATCTCCAGAATATGAAATAAATATTGTTAACCAATCCTTATCAATAAATTTTGGTAAAAAATAATCTTTACAAACAACTATTTCTTTATCATTTAATATTTGTTTTACATAATCTCCATAAATTCCAGAACCCCCCATTCCAGATATTAATATTTTTTTATAATCTAATTCTTCAAGGTTTTCATATTTTTTAATTATTGAATAATAATCTAAATAAAATGGGTCATACATAAAATAGAAAAATATTTTAAATATTATAAGTTTATCCTCCAGAAACAGAATCTAATATTTTTATATAATCTCCATCATTTATTATATCATCTTCTGTTACAATTTCTCCATTTTTTACTATAATAAATCTTGAAGAATCTAAATTTAACATATTTAATAAATCTTTTATAGTGTTTCCATTAAATTCAATATTATTTTCAGTAAAGTATCTTTCAATAAATACTCTTATTTTTTTCATTAATATTTTTTAAGTTTTATTCTTAAAAAATTTTAATGAAAAAAGAGAATGTTATAACATTTATTGTACTTACAGTAATATTTTTTGTAATATTTTATATAGTCTTTTATAAATTGTTCGGCAAAAATATAAGTAATTCAGAAAACATGCCAATAAATATAACATTTTATCCAAATCCATATCAATATAATGCAAATTATGTAAACAATACTTTATATTTAAATATAACTGATTATCAATTGCCATATATAAATACTTCCAATTTTATATTAAATATAACAGGGAATATATATAATTTAACATGTGAAAATGAAATAATATATCCAAATCAGTCAGTATTATGTTATGTAAAAAATATAATTATTGAAAACAATACATTAATTCAATTATTATATTCTTTCGATAATGTTTTATATAACATAGAATATAAGATCTCAACTTATAAATAATAATTTTTAAAAATTTAATATGCCGCGGTGCCCGAGCGGCCCAAGGGGATGGATTGCTAATCCATTCCCCGAAAGGGGGCGTGGGTTCAAATCCCACCCGCGGCGTTTATAAATGAATTATATTAATTACTTATTATGTATACTCATTACGGAGTGACAACATTGGATACTTTAATAGAAAGAATAAATACAAAAATAAATAATAATAATCCTAATTATGATATTTCATATCTAAAGAGATTGAGGGATGTTTTAGAAGATATAAAAGGGAAATATGGAAATATACTTACAATAGCTGCAACTCTGCCTATAAAAGAATTATCTGGAGATATCAGACAAGGTAAAATAGATGAAAGAATTCCAAAATATTTTGAAGATATGGTGAAATCAATAACAAAATCTCTAAAATATTATCTAATATCAATTGAATACTATAACGGATATCCGGTATTAATAGTTGGGGAACCTGATGGCTTAAATTTTGGAGGTAAGATGAAAACTATAGCAAATATTTATGAAGTAAAATCTGTTGATCTTACTAAATCTCAATCAAAAGGGGATGAAGATCTTATTAAAAAAA
Source organism: Candidatus Nanopusillus sp. (assembly GCA_028275775.1). Lineage (GTDB taxonomy): Archaea > Nanobdellota > Nanobdellia > Nanobdellales > Nanobdellaceae > Nanobdella. The sequence continues at coordinate 6,450 of JAPWTZ010000008.1, read as the reverse complement.
TTCTCCATATAATAAGGGAGATTTCAGGTCAATTAATAATATATCAATATCTATTAAAAAGAACAATCGAATTTAACTTAATTGGAAAGATTGAAAGAATTAACCTTTATGGAGCAATTTATCCTTATTCTGAAGATATAGGAAATTTATATGGTGTAAAGAGAATAATAAGACATAATCTTAATAGAATTATGAGAGATGCATATAAATACAATGCTTATAATTTTATTTTAAAAGAAGAAGGAACTATATATATAGACAACAAAAAGATATATTACTTTAAAATTGGTTTTAGAGTAAATTATAATCAAAAAATAGTAGAAACTCATTTAAAAAATCCGAATGAATTAATTAAATCTTTAAAATTATTGGATAATAGAAGTTTATAAAGATTTCTTTTATTTTGAATAAAATGAACAAAAGAATTATATTATATTATTTAATTGCATTATCTATAATATTGATAGGATTCTTGTCGATTTTTTTATTATATAGTGAAAGATTTAGCTTTTTATATAGTAATGAATACTCAGTATATATTCCGGCAGTTCTAAATCAATCAAATAATTTATCTGGAGAAGTTACACAATTTTTCTTAAGAATATCTCCAGGTTCTGGAAAAGTATATGCAAGTATTCCTCCAATACCATATGATGATTATGATTTAGCATATTTATTTGCAAAGGTTGCTGCATGTAATATATATCCTGACAAATGTAATAATTATGATTATTATTTTAGTTCAAATGATGTATTGTTTGCAGAAGGATTTTCTGGTACTGCAGGGTTAACATTACTTGTTTTAGAAGCTTTATCAAATAAAACTGCAATAGTTAATTATCCAATTACTGGTTTTATGTTACCAAATGGAATAATAGCACCAGTTGAAGGTATTAGATATAAACTAAATGCAACTTTACAATATTTTCCATATATGGTAGCTCCATATTATAATAATTCTAAAATAATTCCTGTATATACAATACTTGATTTAGAAAAAATATATTTTGGAGAACAATTTAATAATACATATAATGTTCCTCAAGATTATATAGATGTTATGAAAAATGTAACATATGAAATATGTAGTGGAATAAATAATAGTACTGTAAATTATTATATTTCTTTGGGAGATTATTATACAGCAGCAAGTTTATGCTTTGAACAAAAAGTTACTAACCCAGAATTTTATCCAAATATAATTAAAGAAGAATTAGAAAAAGATATAAATGATTTTTATAATTATATAAATAATTATCAATGTTTTGGAAATTATGAATGTGAAGAAATAAAATATCAAGTAATATCAAGATTAGAAAATGCTAATGAAACTTTAGATAATTTACAAGAATCATATTGGAGATATTATTCTGCACTTGGTTGGGCTCAATTTTTATCAATAACAAATAATATATATAAAGAAAATGAATGTTCATTAATAGATCAACAATATAATTTAATGCAATATTTATATCAATATCAATTGCCATTGAATCTATCTTGTTTTGAAAAGATGGATTATTTATCTAATTTATATTATTTATATGTAGCTAATAGTACAAATTATGTTAGTAATGATATGATAAAATCAATAGAGCAGTTAGATTATTATTATTATAATAAATATGGATTTTCTATTACTTCTTACAATTATTTACAATTTGGAAAAGATTTGATAAATATGGGTAATATAAATTCAGGATTGTATTATTTAATATTATCAACAGAATATGCAATATGAAATTGAAGTTGGAGAAAGAGTAAAAAGAGAAATAATAAGAGGAAGGCAGGTTTTTTCTGTAAATTGGATTAAAAAAATTGAAGCAGAACCTGGTGAACTAGTTAAATTAAAATATAAGAATAATTTTCTAGCTTGGGGAATAATAAATCCAAAAGATCCATATCATTACATTAGAATATTTTCATATAATGAAGATATAGATGTATATAATGAAATAAAGGAAAAAATAAAGAAAGCAAAAGAATATAGAGAAAAAACAATAAATTATAAAGATCATTATAGATTAATATATTCTGAATCAGATTTTTTATCTGGTTTAATTATAGATAAATATAATGATATATTTGTAATACAAAATTCAAATGCTTTTTTTGATAAAAATATTAATATAATTAGAGATGTATTAATAGATGTATATGGAAAAGATATTACAATTTATGAAAAAAGTATTGGAAAACAAAGAGAAAGGTCATATTTAAAACCTGTAGAGAGATTTATTTACGGGAATAAATATGAAACTGAAATAGAAGAAGTCAATAAAAAATTTTATATAAATATATTAAAGGGGCAAAAGACTGGATGGTTTTTAGATCAAAGAGAAAATAGAAAAATTGTTAGTCAATTGTATGGAGATAAAGTTTTGGATGTATTTTCATATTCAGGATCTTTTGGTATAATTATTAATGGAGAAGAAAAATATTTTATTGAAAAAAATAAAGAAGCAATTAGTATGTTATATAAAAATTTGAAATTAAATAATATAGAAAATTATAATGTTATAAATGATAATGCATATAAAATATTGAAACAATTTTATTTAGAAAAAAGGAAATTTGATATAATTATATTAGATCCTCCAGATTTATTGGCAGAAAATTATGAAAGGGGAATTAGAAGTTTTATATTAATAAATTCTATTGCACTAGATTTAATTGATGAAGGATATTTAATAACATTTTCATGTTCTCAGGATTTGAATGAAAGAAAATTTTATTCATTGATTAGAACATTAATAAGAAGAAAAAATAAGAAATTTGAAATATTGTATAAATTTAATCAGGCTTTAGATCATAAAGTTATATTTCCTCATAAAGAATTATCATATCTTAAGGGATTTTTAATAGAAATTAAAAAATAATTATTTATTTTCTACTGCTTGAGGAATTTCTTGCTTAATTTGACTTATTTTTGTTATTCTTTTTATTTCAACATTACTAACTGGAAATATTTTATTTAATGTTGGTTTTATTTCATTTTGTAAATCATAATTTATTACTTTCTCTATTAATTCATAATATTTTAATGAAGAAGCTTTTTCTTCCAAATATTTTCTATATGTTTTTCTTATTTCAGTTCTTTGTGATCTATGAGCTTTAAATCTTGTGATAACTAAAGGTTTTATCCTTACCTCATATCCATCATTTGTCTTTACTATAAATGAATCTTCTATTTTTGATGTTCCTTTTCTAGTTATCCTTCTTACATATGATGGATATAACATTACTTCTTTTACTTCTGTATAGGCTTTTAATCCCGATACTTTATTTATTTGAAATATAACTTTATAGTTCTGGTATTTAAAATTGTTTAATATAAATGCAAGATTCAAATCTACAGTCCTTCCAATAACATTTTCAATATTATCTTTATTTACAGGTGTTTCTCCAATTTTATTTTCATTAAATATTTCTACAGGTGCATATATATCTACCCATACTTTTTTGCTCCAATCAGCATATTTTTTATTATATGCCATTTAATAAAATCTAAAAAATAATTTTAAAAGTATTTTTATATTTAAATTTACTTTATGAATGAAAAAGATATAGAATTCTTTAAAGATATAGAGAAAAAATGGCAAAAGATATGGGATGAAAAACAAATATATTATTCAAATCCTGATAAAGAAAAACAAAAGTTTTTTGTTACATTTCCATATCCATATGTAAGTGGATTTCTTCATATTGGTACTGCCTTATCTTTAACTAGAGTAGATATTATTGCTAGATATAAAAGATTAAAGGGTTATAATGTATTATTTCCTCAAGGTTTTCATCTAACTGGATCTCCAATTGTTGCAAAATCATGGAGATTAAGAAATGGAGATGAAAAAATTATAAAGGAATTAAAAGATGAAGGAGTTTCTGATGAAGATATAGAAAAATTAAAAGATCCTGCAGGATGGGCTTTATATTTTGTAGAAAAGGCTGAGGAAGATATAAGAAATTTGGGATGCTCAATAGATTGGAGAAGGAAATTTTATACAACATATTTGCATCCATGGTATAATAAATTTATAGAATGGCAATATAGAAAATTAAAAGAAAAAGGTTTAGTTATAACTGGAAAGCATCCTGTAGTATATGATCCAATTGCAAATATACCTGTTGGAGATCATGATAGACCAGATGAATATGCTGGAATAGGTCCTACTGAAGGTTATATAATTTTATTTAAATTAAAAGATGAAGATATAATATTACCTGCATTTACATTAAGACCAGAAACATTGTATGGAGTAACTAATATATGGATAAATCCAAATGGAAAATATTCAATATATTTGGATAAAGAGAGTAATAATAAATATATATTACCAGATACAATAATTGTTGAAGAATTTAATGCACAAGGATATAAATTAGAAAAAAACAAAGATATTGATGTTAAAGAAATAATTGGAAAAAAATGCATAAATCCATTAACAAAAGAGGAAGTACCAATATTACCTGCAGAATTTGTAGATATAAAAACTGGAACTGGTATTGTTATGAGTGTACCTTCTCATGCTCCATATGATTATATTGGATTGAGAGATCTATTAAATACAGAATATAAAGAAATAGCTAAAGAATGTTTAGATAATATGAAAGTTTTATTTAAGGTTCCTGGATATAATATACCAGCAAAAGAGATTGTTGAAAAAATGAAAATAAATAATCAAAAAGATATACAAAAGTTGGAAGATGCAACAAAAGAAATATATTCTTTAGAATATTATAATGGAATATTAACAGATATTTTTGGAAAATATAGTGGTATGAAAATATATGAAGCAAAGGATAATATAGTTAAAGATTTTATAGAGAAAAATATAGCAAAAGTACATTATACATTAAAACCAAGATTTGAATCTAGATATGGAAATTTATGTATTGTAAAAATTATAGATAATCAATGGTTCTTAAAATATTCAGATCCTGAATGGAAAAAACTTGCCCATGAATGTATAGATAATATGAACTTTTATCCAGAAGATGCAAAACAAGATTTTCATCAAAAAATTGATTGGCTAAAAGATTGGGCATGCGCACATAATAAGAATGAATTGGGAACACCTTTACCTTGGGATAAATCTTGGGTAATAGAATCATTATCAGATTCTACAATATATATGGCATTTTATACAATTGCTCATTTAATAAAAAATATAGATCCAAATAAAATTGAAGATGATTTATTTGATTATATATTTTTGAATAAAGGAAATGAGGAAGAAATAATAAGAAAATATGGAGATATTGTAAAAAGGATGAAGGAAGAATTTGAATATTGGTATCCAGTTGATTTAAGAAGTTCTGGAAAAGATTTAATTCCAAATCATTTATCTTTCTTTATATTTCATCATGTTGCAATATTTGATAAAAAATATTGGCCAAGAGGTATTGCTATAAATGGATATGCTGTAGATGCATTGGGAAGAAAAATGTCAAAATCATTAGGAAATTATATATCATTAAGAGATGCTCTAAGAAAATATTCTGCAGATATATTAAGATTTATTATTGCAATGTCTACAAATTCATCCTATGATGATGCAAAAATAGATTTAAATAAGTCAGAATTTGTAATGAAATATTTAATATCATTTTATAATTATTCAATAGAAAATTATAATAAACATCAAGAATATGAAGAAAGTTATATAGATCTATGGTTTGAAAATAAATTAAATAAATTGGCGAAAGAAATTGAAGATGAATATGAGAAACTAAATTATATGAATGTTATTAATAAAATATTTGAATTAGATAATTCTTTTGAATGGTATCTAAAGAGAGCTTCTGGTAAGATAAATGGAAAAGTTATAAATAAATATATTGAATATAAGGCAATATTTTTATATCCAATTGTTCCTCATATTATTTCTGAAATATTTGAAAAAATTGGTTTGGATCCTTTTAATATAAGATATCCAGAAAATTTAAGTTATACGGATGAATATGAAAAATATGAAAAATTTATAAAATCTGTAAGGGATGATTTAATAAAGTTAAAAATATTGATAAATGATAAAAAAGATAAAGTAAAAATAATAATTGCAAGTAAAGAAAAATATGAATTATTTAAAGAATTAAGAAATAATAAAGATAAGATTGATGAATTTTTAAATAATTATCCAAACTACAAGGATATATTATTGTTTGTAAAGAAAAATATGTATATACTTGATGAATTTCTAGATAGAGAAAAAGAATATGAATTATTAAATTCTGCTAAAGATATGTTTAAATCTGAATTGAATGTTAAAGATATAATTATAGAATATGAAGAGGAATCAAAAGAATCTAAAAAGAATAGAGCAATGCCATATAAACCAGCTATTGTATTTCTTTAATAATAAGATTTATATTTTATAACTTATTTATTATATAATATGGTACTGGGTTTATTTAAGAGTAAGAAGAAGAATGAAGAGGAATTTTATG
>JAPWTZ010000014.1 GCA_028275775.1 Candidatus Nanopusillus sp. | reverse complement strand
GCAATGCCATATAAACCAGCTATTGTATTTCTTTAATAATAAGATTTATATTTTATAACTTATTTATTATATAATATGGTACTGGGTTTATTTAAGAGTAAGAAGAAGAATGAAGAGGAATTTTATGGGGATTTAGATAATTTAAAAAATCAGCTTGGAGGTATAGGTGGTATGTCAACAGATATGAGTAATTATAGTATGCCTGGAACTGGCCAAAATCTTTATGATTATAATACTACCCCGGGTAGCTTTAGTACATTAGGAAATCAAAACCAACAACAAACATTTGGAACTCAAGGATTTGGTCAACAATTTGCAGGAATTGGCCAACAAACCAATCTTGGTGGGGCTCAGAATATTAATAACCAACAGTTCCAACAATCAACATTTGGATCTATTGGAGTTGGTACTCAGCAAGTACAGTCGACTTTACAAGAAACCAAACCTCTATTAAAGGAAAAAGTTAAAGAAAAGGTTCATAGACAACATTTAAAAGAGGAAAAACCATTAGAAGTAAGAAAGGAATTATTAATAAAGATAGAAGATTATAAAAGGGTAAGAGAATTATTACAGCAATTAAAGGAAAAGATGTCTGAAGTAGAAAGGATAGTTAGCGAATTAAAGGAAGATGAAAATAAGAGATTAGAAAGCATAAAAGGATTAAAAGAAAAATTGGAAGAATCGAAAAGTAATATAAACAGTGTGCTAGATATATTTAGATAGGATGGAGAGCGCCGGTAGTCTAGTGGTAGGACGTAGGCCTGCCTAGCCTATGACCCGGGTTCGAATCCCGGCCGGCGCATAAAATGGTTCATACAATGTCTACAGATAATTTGTATGTTGAAATAAAATCTGAGAAAGATATTTTAGAGATAGTTAAGAGAATAAAGAGAGATATATATTTGCAATTATATGATGTATTACATGATATAAAAGATCATGAAGTTAGAAATCAGAAATTTGATAAACTATTGGAAAATGTAAAATCTATAAAAGATATAATAGATGAACTATTAAATTCATTACCAGAAATAAAAGAGATAGAGGAATTATATAAGGAAATTAATTCTGAAGAATTAAATAAAGTAGAAGTTATAGAAAAAAGAAGAACAAGAAGAAAACCAAAAGTTGAGGTAATAAAAGAGGAAAATAAAGAAGATAATAATCAAATTAAAAAAGAATTGAATGATATATCAGCAGAATTAGAAGAATTAAAGGAAGAATTGAAGAAGTTAATTGAGTCTTAATATATCTCCAGTTTTTTCATCATATTTGTAAATAATTTTCTTTTCCTTTAATTTTAATTCTATTTTATCTTTATATATGTTTATTTCATCAAAATCATCCAATATATATATGTTTTCATTTTTTTCTTCAATATCTCTTCTTATATTTTCCATTTCTTCTTCATATCTTTGACTGAAATGAGTTAATAATAATATTTTACTATTACTTCTATTAAATATTTCTCTAACTTCTAAAAAGTCCATATGCATATTTTTCTTTGCTAAATCTGGTTGGAAAAAATATGTAGACTCAGATATTAATATTGTGCTATCTTTTGCAAAATCAATTAATTTGTCGAAAAATATTGTATCAGTAATATATGTAATTTTAATTCCTTTTTTTATATATCCAACATCTTTATAAGATATTTTTTTACTATTTATTTCCACCTCTTTTCCTTCTTTTAATTTTTTAATCAATTCTTTATCTTTTATATTATATTTATTTAGAAGATTTTTATCTAATTTAATATAATCCTTTTCTATAATATAATATGAATAAGAAATTATTGAATGTTTTGTCTTTATTCCATATATTTTGAAATCTTCTTCATCAACTATTAAACCTTCTTTTGCTTCTATTATATTTATATCAAAGTTTATTGGGATCATAAAATCTTCAATTATTCTTTTTAAATTTTCTATGTTTTCTTTTGGAATTACTATATTTAATTTTTTATTATAATTCATGCTAGATAAACTTTGAAAAATACCTGGCAATCCTAGAACATGATCTCCATGCCAATGTGTAATTAATATATAATCTATATCTGTTGGTGAGATTTTCATTATTCTTAATTGTCTTTGTATATTTTCTCCGCAATCTAATAAAATTCCCTTCTTATTGAATTTTACAAATATTCCTGGATGATTTCTACTTTTAGTAGGCATTGAGGATGAAGTTCCTAATATTATTATTTTTTTCATCATTAGACTTTCCAATTCACTTTTGGAGCCTTTTCAAATATTCCGTAATAAATTATATCATATATTATTATTATTTCATATAACGGTATATATAATACTGAAAATAATATAAATAATGAGAAATTATACAATTTTCTTCTTTTTATTGAAACTAGTAAATATACATAAACAGATGTTAATATTATATATAGTAAAGTTAAATATAAAATGTAAAATATTGTGAAAATGGATGAAGGACTTAATATTATTAAATATATAAAACTAATGTTTTTAGATAAACTTTCATATATATTTATAGCAAATTGATATAAGAAAGAAGCTGGCAAGTAAATATATATATAAGTCCATATTAGATATGGTAAATATAAAATTAGAAGTACAAATATAGAAGTTAAAAAATCATGTATAAAAAAATCTACCATATAATCTAAATGATTTAATATTACTTCTATTAATCCAAAACCCCATCTTTTTCTTTGTTCAATCCATTGTCTTAAACTTTTTAATGGTTCAACTGACAATTTTACATTTTTTGACATATAATATTTATATCCTTTTTTTCCAGCTTTCATGGCAAAATCTACATCTTCTACATATACTTTAGAATACCCTTCTACCTCATCCCATACACTTCTTTTAGTTGCAAATCCACCACCATTTAAAAATAATGGTCTTTTTGTTTTATTTAATATTGGATCAATAATATCAAAATATAAAGAAAATTCTATGAACATAAGATAACCGAGCCAACCTTTTTTGATTATTTCTTTGTAAAATTCTACTATATCATATTCTTTTAATTCTTCAATAATTCCCTTAATATTAATATAATCAATAATAATATCTGCATCAAAGAAAAATAAAATTTCTCCAGAAGATATTTTTACTGCATCATTGGTTGCAGAAACCTTTCCTCTTCTATCTTTTGATATAACCAATGTTATATTTTTATATTTACTTTTTATTTCCATTAATTTATTTAAAAAATCATCTTCTGGAGAGTCTATTGATATTATTATTTCTTTTAGATTATTTGGATAGGGATCTTCTAGTATTTTTTGAATATTATTTTCCAAATATTTACTTTTTTTATAAATAGGAAATATAATTGATATTTTAGGAAGATCCATAAAAATTATATTTAATATTAATATTATTAAAAATAGTGATGAAGGTCAGAGTTAGCTGATATATGATGAAATTCAGATACCTCTGACATTTTCTACTCTTTCTATTATTGTATATATAAAGAAGAAATATAATGAAACTATTGCAAATACTACTATATCAATTAAAGATGGTATTATAAATTGAACAATTCTTCTTAAATATCCAATTAAAAATATAGATGCTATAAATGTAGATAGAAATATTGATATATAATATTCTTTTGTTTTTGTTATATTTAATGAAAATACTTTTTCATAATGAATATATAATATTCCTTGTGTTGCTATTAAGAATAATATTATTATATAACTATTATCATTAGTAGCTAAAGCAACAATTGTAGAAGTAAGTCCAATAAATATCATATTTCTTATTATTTCTAATTTTGTAGATCTATCAAATATTTTAATCTTTATTTTCTTTAATATTTTCTTATCTTTAACATTTGAAGAACCCATATATAATGAATTAATTGTTTCAATTACTAAATTTAATAATAATAATTGTAAAGCTTGTAAGAATATTTGATTATATATAAAAAATCCAATTGAAATAAATAAAAATATTCCTAATAGTTCTGATAATAATACTAAAATATATACTTTTAGATTGTATATAATTCTTTTTCCTTCCATAATTAGTTTTGTTATATTATCTATTCCCTTATCCATTAATATAACATTTGCAGAGTCCTTTGCTATGTCTGTTGCATTATAAAATGAAACACCCACATTAGATATTTTCAATGCTATAGCATCATTTGTACCATCTCCAACAAATAATACTTTATGACCTTTATCTTTTAATGTTTTTATTATTCTATATTTATCTAAAGGATCTGCATTTACTATAACATGATATTCCTTTAATATTTTATATAAATAATTTTCATTCAATTTCTTTATTTCATTTGCATCTATTATTTTATAATTTAATTTTAATAATCTCAATATTCCTAAAGTATGATCTTTATTATCTCCAGTTACTATATATATATTTATACCAAGATCTTCCAATTCTTTTATATATTTTAAAATTCCTTTCCTTATTTTATCCTTTATAAATAATAATCCTAAGAATGTTATATCTTTTTCAGGTTCTTCATTTTCTTTTATTTCTTTAATACCAATTGCTAATATTTTATAACCTCTTTTTCCATATTCTTTTTCAATCTTTTCAATTTTTTCTCTATATTTATCTATTCTAAACTTTTTATTGTTTATTATTATATTTTTTGAAATAGATAAAAGTGAAGAGGGAGATCCTTTTATTATTGCATATTTTTTATCATTATATTTTACTATTACAGAGGATCTTTTTCTATAAGGATCAAAATAATTTATAGAATATCTTTCTAAAAATTCAGAGATCTTCAAATATTTTGTAAATCTATATATTGATAAATTTATAGGATCTCCAATATTTTTTTCTATATCTATTGTTAAATAATCCTCTATTGAATTATATAAAAATATTAAGAATTCTTTTACTTCATCTATATTTATTATTTTTTTATTATACATTATTTCTACTTTATCTTTATAATATTTTACATTATAAAATTTACCATTATAGAAAAATTTATTTATAATTAATTCATTATATGTAATTGTACCAGTTTTATCTAAAACGACAGTATCTATATTGCTAACATCTTCTAAAATATTAGGATCTTTTACATATATATTATCTTTTTCTAATTTTTGGCTACTTATTGTATATATTAATACTAATGCTGCAGGCAATCCTTCAGGTACTACAACAATAGCTAAAGCTATTACAAATATTATTAGCTGGTATAAATTTAATATATTCTTGATTAATAATATAATAAAAGATATAATTACAATTATTGATATGATTATCATCATATAATATGAAAATTTATCTAATTCTTCTTGTAATAAAGATTTACCCCTTTTTTGTTTACTTATATTTTTATATATACTTCCATAATATGTATTATTTCCAGTTTCAACTACAACACCAATTGCAATTCCTTTTATTATATAACTATTCTGGAATATCATGTTTTTCCTTTCCTTTACCGGAATATCCTTTGGTAATATTGTATTATATTTTCTTACAGGTTCGGATTCGCCAGTTAAAGAACTTTCATCTACTTCTAAATCAATTGACTCTATTATTCTTATATCTGCAGGAGCTCTTTGTCCATACTTTAATATAATAATATCTCCTGGAACAATTTTTGATGATTTTACATATTTATATTTTCCATCTCTAATAACTAAAACATTACTCTCTATATTTTCTTCTAAAGATTTTATTATCCTTTCAGATTTTTTATCATGTAAATAATCTGATATTATATATAATATTAGAAATAATATTATTGCAGATCCTTCAGTAATACCACCAAAAATAATTGATAATATATCTGCAACAAGAAATAATAATAGAAATGGATTTTTTAAATATTCAATTATAATTTCTATAAAATTTCTTTTCTCTAATCTTATTTTATTTTCTCCATATATTTTTAATCTTCTTTCAGCTTCATAATCATTCAAACCTTTATTTGATGTATTTAATTTTTTAAATACTTCTTCAATAGATAAAGAATGCCACATTATAAATTCTTATAAATTTACGAATTTTATAAATTATTAAATGTTGGTTATAAATCTAAAATCTTATATAGAAACAATTGGAAAAAGAGGATTGGAATTATTGGAAGCTGCTGAAAAGGTTTCTGAAGAATATAATATTGATATAGGAATTGCTCCGCAATTTACTGATATATATTTATTATCAAGAAATGCAAAGAAAGTAAAAATATTTGCACAGCATATAGATCCGATTGAACCAGGTGCTTATACAGGACATATTTTACCTGAAGCTGTAAAAGAGGCTGGTGCTGTTGGAACTTTAATAAATCATTCAGAAAAACCTATGAAGATTATAGATATAGAAAAGGCAATAAATATAGCAAAAAGATTGGGTTTAATTACAATAGTATGTGCAAATGATAATATTGTAGGAGCTGCAGTTGCAAAATTAAATCCAGATTATATTGCTGTAGAGCCACCGGAATTAATAGGGACTGGAATTTCTGTATCAACTGCAAGACCAGAAATAGTAATAAATTCTGTTAAAATGATTAAAGAAATTAATCCAAATGTTAAAGTATTGGTTGGGGCTGGTATAAGTAATAAAGAAGATGTAAAGAAAGCATTAGAGTTTGGAGCTGAAGGTGTATTATTATCTTCTGCAGTTACAAAGGCTAATAATTTTTATGAAAAAATAAAAGAATTGGCTGAAGGCTTTATAAGATAATTTTTAAATATGTTTTAATTTTGACCATGCCCGAATTAAAAAATTTTTAGAAAAAGTATTATAATATAGCATTTTAATACTCTTGCTGTATCTAAATCTTCTAAAGATCGCTTTAATCATAATTCAATATTCTCTCTCATAATATTATCTTTAATTTTATCTTTTATAAAATAAGTTTTATTATTTCATCAATTTTATTTTCAATTATTAATTTATTTTCTTTATATAATTGTTGATATATATATTCTGTTATATATGGTAAAACTGGATGTAACATAATTAATATTATTTTATATATTGTATATAATAAATATTTTGCAGTTTTATCATTATTTTTTATTCTTTCCTTTATTTTTTCTAAATAATTATTTGCAAAATCTTCCCATGCAAATTTTCTCCATAATTTTACATATTCAGAATATCTAAACTGATTAATATATTCCTTAGATCTTTTAATATTTTCCTCTAATATTTTTATTATTTCTTTATCTTCATCTTTTAATTCTAGAACTTTTTCTGGCTTTTCTTTTATATTCATTTCAATATATCTTCCAATGTTCCATAATTTTATTATAAATGCTTGCCCAGATTCAATATCTTTTATACTAAATCTATAATCATTACCTGGTGCAGCTAATAGAGCCCAATATCTTAAAGCATCTGGAGAATATTTGTCCATTATTTCATTTGGATCTATTGCATTTCCTAAAGATTTTGACATCTTTCTTCCTTTTTCATCTAATACCATTCCATGAATTAATGCATCTTTCCATGGGCTTTTATTTGTTAATAAATTTACCCTTACAATTGTATCAAATAGCCATGTTCTTATTATTTCATATCCTTGTTGTCTTAAATCTACAGGTAAATATTCCTTTATTTTATTAAATAATTCTGGTAATTCTTTTGGATTAAATTCTTTATTTTCAGTTAATGCATAATATAATATTATTAAAGGTGTTATTGAAGATTCAATCCATACATCAACAGTTTCATCTTCAAAGAATTTTCCGTCGTATTTTTTTACTTTTTCTTTATCTATTCTTGGATCAATTGGCAAATCTTCTATATTTACTGGATATATTTTTCCATCTTTTTCATAAAATGGAAATGCAAGCCCCCATAGCATTTTTGTCCTAGAAATATTCCAATCCTGATCTATATTATTTATCCAATCAACTAATCTTTTTACTTCGCTTTCAGGAATTATTTTTATATTTTTTTGCCATTCCAATATTTTTTCTTTTAAATCTTTTATTTTTATAAAGAATTGTTCTTTTGGAATAAATTCTAATGGTGATAAACAATCAGATCTTTCAGTATGTGATAATACATTATGTTTTATTTTTTCTATTTTATATATATAATCCTTTAATATTTCTTTCATTTTTTCTCTTGCTTCCTCAACTTTTAATCCATTTATTTCATTTATACTTGATATTATTCTTCCATCCTCAGATACTGAAATTATTTCAGGTAAATTATATTTTTCTTTCCACTTTATATCATATGGATCTCCATATGTACATATCCATACAATTCCTGTTCCAAAATTATAATCTACATCATTATCAGAAATAATTTTTACTTTTCTATTTATTAATGGAATTGTAACTTCTAAATTTTCTAATTCTTTATAATCATATTCTCTTATAATCTTTAAATTATTTTTTTCTGCATATAATTTTGATACAATTAAATTATTTTCAGTTTCTACATATTTATTTTTTGCAATTAATATTAATGAACATGAATTAATTAATTCTGGTCTTGTTGTTGCTATTAATATATATTTTCCATTATTTGTTGGTAATTTTATATATATTAAATATCCTTCCTTTTCTAAATATCCAGCTTCCTGCATTGAAATTGCGGTTTGACATTTTGGACACCACATTATTGGATATCTTTTTCTTTCAATTAAATTATCATTAAACATTTTTATCAATGTATATTGAACAAAAGCTTCATATTTTCTATCAATTGTTTTATATACTTTATCTCTATCAAAAGATAATCCTAATCTTTCAAATGTTTTATACATAGATTCAATCATTTTATTTGTCCAATCAATACATGCTTTTATAAATTGTTCTTTATTTTCTTTTGATATTTTTAATTTATTTATAACTTTTAATTCTGTTGGTAAACCATGACAATCAAATCCTAAGGGAAGATATACATTATATCCTTCTAATCTTTTATATCTTGCTAAAAAATCTATCCATATAAATTCTAGAGCATGACCCATATGTGCTTCTCCAGAAGTAAATGGTGGTGGAGTATCTATTATATATCTTTTATCCTTATTAATATCAAATCTAAAAATTTCTTTATTCTTATTCCAAAGGTTTAATATTTCTTTTTCGATTATTTTATAATCAGGCCTCTTATCCATTCAAAAATATATATAAAAAATATATAAAAGACTATACTTCATATATATTTTCTTTTACCTTATTTTTAACTAACATAACTATTAGCATTCCTACTAACAATAATACAAGACCTGCCATTAATAAATAAACTCCAGCTTGCATTATTGATTGGAAGTTTGAATATAATGTTTGTGATAAGTTTCCCATCATATATATTAGAAGTCCTGCAAATTCTAATGCCAATCCTAGATTTGCTATAATGCATTTATCCATACCTTTTACTAACATATATATTATTAATGATATTGCTGTTGCTATTCCTACTCCTGGTAAAAAAGATACTAATACTGAAAATACAGAGACTAAAACAACTTTCTTCCAATCCATTAATAAATTATATAATATTTATTTATAAATTTATTTAGATAAAAATTCTAATAAATTGTTTAATTTATTTTTTAATTCTTTAATAGCCAATGGTATTAATTTTTCTGCCGAATATTGACCAAAAGATTCTATAATAAAGACAAATTCATCTTTTGGTATAACCTTTATTTTTTCATTTGATGCTCTTTCTACTGCATCTAAAAAAGTTCTATCATATTCTTTTTCTTTTGGTATTTGTATTTTATTTTTCTTTATTTCTACTCCCAACAATTTTAAATTTTCCAATTCTTTTTCATCTAGTTTTCCTTCTAATTTCAATTCCCCAGTTCTATAATAATAAACATGTCCAGGTATAAATTTTGCATGTTGTTTTCCATTACCAAGTATTGCAACAGCTTCTAATTTTATTTTTTGATTTTCATCAATATATGCAATCATTGTTTCTGGATAAATTACATATACGTTCTTTCTATCTGTCTTTAAATCAGAACCATATATATATCCTTTTTCATTTTTCTCTAAATAAAATTTTACTTCTTCATTTTCTTTAATATCTTCAGGAGTATTTAATACAACTAAACCCAATCTATGTGCTATCATTTCATCCCACATTGCAGAATTATTTTCTATAATATAAACATCTTCAATTGC
>JAPWTZ010000005.1 GCA_028275775.1 Candidatus Nanopusillus sp. | reverse complement strand
ATTGTAATTTTTATATCTTCCTTTTCTAATTCTTTTAATGCCTCTTCCTCACTTAATCCCTTCTTTTTCTTTAATTCATATGATAATCTTATCCTATTTATTGCAGCTTCTTTTACGAGTAATTCTAAATCAGCACCACTATATCCTTCCGTAATTCTTGCAATTTCTTCCAAATTAACATCTGGAGCTAATGGCATATTCTTTGTCTTTATTTTTAATATTTCTAATCTTGCTTTATAATCTGGAGATGGTATATATATTATTCTATCAAATCTTCCAGGTCTTAATAATGCAGGATCAATTATATCTGGTCTATTTGTTGCTGCAATTACAATTACATCACCTCTAGTAGTTATACCATCCATCTCTGCTAACAATTGATTTACAATACTATCATAAACATTTGTACCTATACTAGAACCCCTTCTTGGTGCTATTGCATCAATTTCATCAAAGAATATTACTGCAGGAGCTACTTGTTTAGCTTTTCTAAATATTTCTCTAATCATTTTTTCAGATTCTCCAAACCATTTACTAAATATTTCTGGACCTTTTATTGCAATAAAGTTTGCCCCTATTTCTGTTGCAACTGCTTTTGCTAATAATGTTTTACCCGTACCTGGGGGACCATATAATAATATACCTTTTGGAGGTTCAACACCAACTTTTTCATATATTTTCTTGTTTTTTATTGGCCATTCAACAGCTTCTTTCAATTCTAATTTTACTTCATCTAACCCTCCAATATCATCCCAATGTACTTTTGGTACTTCTACTAATACTTCTCTCATTGCGGATGGAGGTACAACTTTCAATGCATTCATAAAATCTTCCTCAGTAACAACCATTTGATCTAAAATTTCCTGTGGTATATTATTTTCATATTTCTCTATTTCAGGTAAAACTCTTCTAATAACATTCATTGCAGCTTCCTTTACTAAAGCAGCAAGATCTGCACCTACATAACCATATGTAATTGAAGCTAATTTTCTAATTAATTTATCCTTTTCTTCTTCAGATAATAATACATATTTATCTCCTTCTTTTTTACCTAGAGGAACATTTCTAGTATGTACTTTTAATATTTGATATCTACCCTGCTCATTTGGTACAGGAACTTCTATTTCTCTATCAAATCTTCCAGGTCTCCTTAATGCAGGATCTATAGCTTCTGGTCTATTTGTTGCTGCAATTACAATTACCTTACCCCTTGATTTTAATCCATCCATTAATGTTAATAATTGAGCTACCAATCTTCTTTCAACTTCTCCAATTGATTCATCTCTCTTAGGAACTATTGCATCAATTTCATCTATAAATATTATTGAAGGTGCATTTTTATTTGCTTCTTCAAATATATCTCTTAATCTTTTTTCAGATTCTCCAACATATTTTGATACAATTTCAGGACCATTTATTGCAATAAAATATGCTCCACTCTCATTTGCAACTGCTTTTGCTAATAATGTTTTACCCGTACCTGGGGGACCATATAATAATATACCTTTTGGAGGTTCAATTCCCAATTTTTCAAATAATTCAGGATATTTTAATGGTAATTCTACAAGTTCTCTTACTTTTTGAACAACCTCTTCCATATCACCTATATCTTCATAAGTAACTTCTGGTATTTCTCCTTTTGTTTCTACAGCATGTGGTAATATTTCTATATCTGTATTTTCAGTTATAACTACTGCACCTTTTGGAACTACATTTACAACATTAAATCTAAATTCATTTGAAAATCCAAAAGTAGGAAATAGATCCGAGAATATTGAAAATCCAAATTCCTCATCTAGTAAATCAAATTTTCTTCTATATCCTGTCAATATAACAATATTATCTCCTTTTACAACTGGTCTTCCATCTAATAACTTTTTTATATAATTTATAGTACCAGTAGTAAATTGATATACAACTCCCTTTACTGCTGGAGCTAATACAACTTTTTGTGCTTCCCTTACATTAGCTTTTCTTACAGTAACATATCCTCCCAATGTAGCATTTGCATTTTTTCTTATAATACCATCCATCCTAATTATTCCAAGACCATAATCCTGTGGAGGTAATAATTGAGCAATTGCAACTGTTTTTTTCTTTCCTTCAATTTCAACAATATCTCCAATCCTTATTCCAAGTTCTTTCATAGCTTCAGCATCAATTCTAACAATTCCTCTATATAAATCATTTTGAATAGCTTCTGCAACCTTTAATTTTAATTCTTTTTGATTATTTTGGTTATCTTCAGGTGCCATAATTTCATAATATCATTTCATCTTTTAAACCTAAATTATGAAAAAATTTAAATTATTCAATATATTTATTTTATTTTATGGCATTGAATATTAGAAAGATATCTGAAACCACTAGATCAAAGGTATATACAGAAGATGGATATTTCTTAGGGGAAGTTGAAGATGCAATAATAAGTGATAATAAAATATATGGATGGAAGATAAGGGTATTAGATCCGGATTTATCTAAAAGAGGAATTAAAGGAATAATTGCTCCACATCAGTTAATTAAGGCAATGGGACAGATTTGGATAATATCAAGAGCTGTATATTCTGTAAAATCTACATCAGAAAAAGAAGAAACAGGTAGCAAAGAAACAAAAGAAGGAACAGAAGGAGAAACTGAAAATAAAGTAGAGGTTGAAAAAGTTGAATAAATTTATCTATAAGCTGTTGTATAGTGTTTTCTTGCTTTTGATGTAGGAGATTTTCTCTGTTCTTTTCTCCTTGGGTCTGATTTTAACATATAAGGATCATATTGCAAATATAATAATTTCAATTTATCATCATCAAAATATTTTACTAAACCCTTTGCAATAGCTATCCTAGCTGCTTCAGCTTTTCCCATATATCCACCACCTTTTACTTTAACATTTATATTTACTTTTGAAACATAATCTTCTCCAGCCAATATTAACGGTTCACTTATTCTTAATCTTGCTAAGAATGGTTCATATACTTGTAATGGAATAGAATTTATTGTAACTTTACCATTACCTTCTTTTATATATGCCCTTGCAACTGCTGTTTTTCTTTTTGCTGTAACTATTATTGTCATGTTATATAAATTTATATACTAGATTTTTAAAATTTTCCACCAATTTGCCTTGATATATCTCCCAAATAATGATATTCCTTTATTGTTCCAACCTTTAATCTATTTTGAATTAAAGATTCTTCTATCTTTTCCAATTTTACATCCTTAAATTCTTCTGGTAATCCTAAGAAAACCTTTATCTTTTTTAAAGCATCTCTACCCCTCTTATTTTTTGGTAACATTCCATAAATTACTCTTCTTAATATTTTATCTGGTCTTTTAGGATAAAAAGGACCCTTTATCCAATCTCCCCTTTCATTTACTTTATGATTCCAATATTTAATCAAATTATTCCATCTTCCAACTAAAACAGCTTTTTCAGCATTAAATATATATACTTCATATCCTTCTAATAAATATTTAGCAACTCTTGATGCTAATCTACCTAAAATTGAATCTGTTGCATCAATATATTTTCTTCCTATTGCTATCATATTATTATTTTTATATTTGAACCTTTTGGATTTGCCTTTAGTAGATCTTCTATTGTTAATATTTTAATACCAGACTTCTCCAATTTTTCTTTTGCATTTAATGAATATTTCCATGCAGCAACTGTAATTTTTTTATTTATCATACCATAACCAAGTAATTTTCCAGGAACTATAACAGTATCTCCATCATTTGTATATTTATTTAATTTAGATAAATTTACTTCAACTCTTTTTCTCGTTGGTCTACTTAAAAGTTCTGCTACATATATCCAAAACTTGCTATTATTTTTCTTCCCTTCCTTTTTTAATAAATTTATCAATTTTCTTAGATAAATATTAGTAGGTCCAGTTCTTTTTACCATTTTTTCATAACTTATAAAAAATGTTTAAAAATTATTATTAAAGTCTTTTGATATTAAAGATCCTGTAGCACCTTCTTCATTCAAATATTTAGATCCTTTCCTTTTATCATATGGTACCTCTGAAGATTCTGTTTCAATAAAAACAATCTGAGCAATTTTTGTTTTTGGATATATTTTAATTGGAACTTTATTTACATTAATAATTTCTAATGTTAAATATCCTTTATATCCAGGATCAATATAACCGGCAGAGGTATGTACTATTAAACCAAGTCTTCCAATTGAAGATCTACCATGTATTTGTCCAACAATATTATCTGGTAATTCTATATATTCATATACTGATGCTAAAATAAATTCTCCTGGATGAATTATTATTGGAACATTATCATTTTTTAATATATAAAGATCAGAATATTTTCCTATATGTATTATATAATCTTTAGTCTCTATTCTTGTATATATATCATCATAATACTCTTTTACATCTATAACTTCTTTTTCCAATGTTTTAAATACTCTAAACTTATATCCTAATCTTACATCCAACGATGCTGGACCTATCATATTTTCATCAAATGGTTCAACTTTTATTTTCCCACTTTTTATATATTCCTTAATTTTTTTATCTACTAATATCATTATACATCTATGTATGAATCTATTATAAATTTAATTAAAGAAATGGATTTCCAATTTTGGTGGCCAGTAGATTTAAATTATCATAATAAAAATAATGGGGATTGGAGAGCAGAAATAATTATTGGAGCAATATTAACTCAAAACACAAAATGGGATCTTGTAGAAAAAAATATAGAATATTTAAAATCAAAAAACTTTATTTTTAGATTAGAAAATATAAATAATTTATCCATTAATGATATAAAAGTTCCATTTAGGTTAAGAAAACTTGAAACATTAAAATCTTTATCTAATTATATATTAGAAAATTATGGAAATATTGATAATTTTTCTAAATTAGAAATAAATAAAATAAGAGATGAATTATTAAAAATAAAAGGAATTGGAAAAGAAACATGTGATGCAATAATATTATATTCATTTGAAAAACCAATATTTGTAGTAGATTATTATACTAAAAAATTCTTTAATAGATTTGAAGAATATGATAAATTAAGAATTGAAATAGAAAAAATTGTTAATGATAATTTTAATGAAATATATAATTTATTTTTAGATAAATTAAAAAATATTGAAAATAAAAATCTCCCTTTTTTATCAGTATATGATCTAAGAAAAAATATAAGTTATGAAGAAAAATTAACAATAATATATAAAGAATTACATGCAATGATTGATATAAAAATGAAAAATTTAAAGTAATTATTTATACTAAATTCTCTATGGACATATATAATTATAACAAAGGTTTTGAGCTATTAAAAAATAGGATAAATATAAGGGATCTTGAAAAAATTGAATATGATAAAGAAGTTGTATTGGCCGGATGGATAATAAATATAAAAAATATTGGAAATATATCATTTATTATATTAAGAGATCAAACTGGAGATGTTCAAATAACAATAAAAAAAGATATATTTAATGATTTAGAATTTGTTAAAGAATTTTCTTTACATACATTTATAGTAGTTAGAGGAAAGTATGTTAAAGGAATTGCAAAAAAATATAAAGAAGTTGTTGCTGAAGAAATTTATTTAATTGGAGAACCTGCAGATAGATTACCTATAGATGAAAATTCATATTTTGAAAAAAGATTAAATTATAGATGGATTGATCTTAGAGATCCAAAGAAAAGTTTAATAATTAAGTTAACATCATATGCAGTAAAATATATTAGAGAATATTTATATAATAATAATTTTATTGAAATATTTTCTCCAAAAATAATAAGTACAGCATCTGAAGGAGGAGCAGAAGTTTTTGAATTAAACTATTTTAATAGAAAAGCTTATTTAGCTCAATCACCACAATTCTATAAACAAATGGCAATATGTTCTGGTTTTGAAAAAGTATTTGAGATTGCACCTGCTTTTAGGGCAGAACCATCTTTTACATCAAGACATTTGACAGAATTTACATCTTTTGATGTAGAAATTGGATATATAAGTTCACATTATGATGTAATGAAAGTTTTGGAAGAAATTGTAAAATATACAAATAAAAAAATAAAAGAAAATTTTGAAGATGAAATAAAAAAATATTATAATGTAGAGGTATTTGTTCCTGAAAATATTCCAAAAATAAAAATGGAAGAAGTATATGAAATTGTTGGAAAAAATAATATAAAAGAAAATGGTGATATAACATCTGAAGGAGAAAAAATTTTGGGAGATTATGTTAAAAAAACATATGATAATGAATTTGTATTTATAATTGATTGGCCCTGGACTGCGAGACCATTTTATCATATGAAAGGAGAACCAATGAAAAATGGAACAATAACAACAAAAAGCTTTGATCTATTATATAAAGGTTTGGAAATTTCTACAGGTTCCCAAAGAGAACATAGATATAAAATATTATTAGAACAAATAAAAGAAAAAGGATTAAATCCAGATAATTTTAAATATTATTTAGAATTCTTTAAATATGGTGCTCCAACAATGGGTGGATTTGGATTTGGTATTGCAAGATATATAAAACAATTATTAAATATTGAAAATGTAAAAGAAGCTGTATTAATACCAAGAGATCCAAATAGGTTGGAACCATGATCGATTTTTATATTATATTTGTAGAACCAGAATCTGAAGATAATATAGGTGCATTAGCAAGGGTAATGACAAATTTTGATTTTAAAAATTTAATATTAGTAAATCCAAAAGTAAATCCTTATGGAGATAAGGTAAAAATTGTTGCAAGGGAAAAGGGATGGGAAATAATAAAGAATATGAAAATATATAATAGTTTAGATGAAGTAATTGATTTATTTGATATAAATTATGGTACAACTGGGGTTTCTTCAAAAATGGGAAATGAAGTATTAAGAAATCCATTGACTCCTAGAGAATTTGCAAATTCTATATATAAATATGACGGAAAAGTTGGTATATTTTTTGGAAGAGAATCTAGAGGTTTTAGTAATGAAGAATTAGATAAATTTGATGGAATAATTACAATACCCGCAAGTGAAGAATATCCAATAATGAATATAACACATGCTGCAGCAATAATATTATATGAATTATTTATTTCAAGAAACAATCCAATAAGAAAAGTATTTAAATTAATAAATAATCAAGAAAGAAAATATTTATATAAAATGTTTAAAGATTTTGTAGATGCATTACCTTCTCAAGATTATAGAAAACCAGTAATATATAGAGGATTAAGAAATTTAATTGGAAAAGCATTAATTACAAAAAGAGAATATTCTTTACTAATGGGAATATTAAGAATTGCAAAAGAAAATATAGAAAACTGTAGAAAAAATAAAAATCAAACTTTATAAAATTTTGTTATTCAAATATCATAATGCCTGAAGAAACTCAATTAGTACAAACAGAAAATGTTCAACAAAATCAACAAGTTCAACAAACTCAAGAAAATGTTGAAAAGAAGGAAAATATACAAGAATTTCATATAAAAATAAATATAAGGAAATGGATATTAAAAACACCATTAAAAAGAAGAGCAAAAAAGGCAGCAAAAGTAATAAGAGAAATTATAATGAAAAGATATAAATCAAAAAATGTTTTATTATCTGTAAGATTAAATAATTATATCTGGTCTAGAGGAATTAAAAAGCCACCAACAAGATATAAGTTAAGAATAATTAAAAAAGAAGATAAAACTTTTGTAGATATTGATGAATGAAGGAAAGGCAATAATAAATTATAATCCAGATTTTTTAAAGAAATTATCATCAAAATTACCAGTATTTTATAACCCATTAATGAAAATAAATAGGGATTTTACAATAATAATATTGAAATCTTATTATAATATAGCAAAGAAAAGGTTTGATATTTTAGATTGTATGGCTGCTACTGGTATTAGATCTATAAGAATATTAAAAGAAATACCTGAAGTTGTAAATAAAATATACATAAATGATATAAAAAAAGAAGCAATAGAAAATATAAAAGAAAATTTAAAGATTAATAATTTAGAAAATGATGAAAGAATAATTATATTAAATAAAGATTGTAGAGAAATATTATTGAAATATAAATTTGATTATATTGATATAGATCCTTTTGGTTCTCCAATAGGTTTTGTAGAATTATTACCAAAAGCATTAAAAAATAATGGAATTGCTGGAATTACTGCAACAGATATTTCATCATTATCAGGATCTAAACCAATATCTTGTTTTAGAAAATATAATACAATAGGAATAAAAACAGATTTTTATTTAGAATTTGGGTTAAGAAATTTAGCAAAATATATAATATCTGAAGGATTAAAATATGATATTGCATTAATTCCAATTTTTTCATATTATTATAATCATCATTATAGAATATTTGTTAAGAAAAGTACTAAAAGTAAAGATATAAATTATTTAATAGAAAATATAAAAGAAATATACTATTGTAAAAATTGTGGATATAAATCATTGGAAAATGGAAAATGTAAAGTATGTGATAATGATTTAATTAAATTGGGACCTATATATATTGGAAAATTATATGATGAAAATATAATAAATAATATTAAGAATAATATTGATTTAATAAATTTAGATAAAGATGAAAAGAAAGTAATTGATAGAATAATAAATTGTGATTCAAAAATAAATTTATGGTATTATTATGATATAAGAAAAATTTCTTCTTTTTATAAGAGAAATTTACCAAAAATGGAAAAAATATTAGAGATAAATAATGGATGCAGGACACATTTTACAGATTATGGAATAAAAACTTTATACTATCCAAAAATATAAATATATTATGAGATATAGCTTAATAATAAAAATAACTAAAAATATATCTTTAGAAGGTAATGATAATTTAATTTGGTATATAAAAAATTATGTAAAAGATACAAATGACTTAGAATCTATATTTGAAGCATTAAAAAAATATAAAGAAAAATATAGAAAAAAGGGAAAAATGAATGTAGCAATTGTAGGAGATATTGATAAGAATATAGTTGAAAAATACAAAGATTATTTTAATATATTTAGTGAAAATGATATACAAAAGAAGATTACAGAATTCATAAATAAATAAAAATCTTTTTAATATTTTTATATTATGCCTTCTATAGAATTAAGGGAATATCAAAAGAATATATTAGAATCATGCTTAAAGGAAAATACACTTGTTATATTACCAACAGGTACTGGAAAGACAATTATTGCCTTTTTTCTTATTATTGAAAGATTAAAATTATTTCCAAATAAAAAAATATATTTTTTAGCCCCAACAAAACCATTAGTAACCCAACATTATAATAACTTTATAAAATTTTTTCCAGAACTAAAAGATAAAAGCATTGTAATTACTGGGGATGTTCAACAGGAAAGAAGAAATTATTTATATAAACAAGGAAAAATAATTTTTGTAACACCACAGACATTACAAAATGATTTAATAAGCGGAAGGGTAACATTTTATGATGCTTCAACAATAATATTTGATGAGGCACATAGAGCAGTTAAAAAATACTCATATACATTTATTGCAAAAAAGTTTGTAGAACAGGCAAAGGATTATAGAATAGTTGGATTAACTGCTTCTCCTGGTTGGAATATTGAAAGAATAGAAGAAGTAATAAACAATTTATATATAAAAAATATTGAAATAAGAACTGGAGAAGAAAAAGATATTAAAAAATATATGGCTGGTATTGAAATTAAGAGAGTAGATGTAGAATTAAATAATGAATTAAATAATATTAGAGATTTGATAATAAAAGCAATAGATTTAAGAATATCAAAAATAAAGGAATTGGATCCATCAATTGATATTAATAAAGGTAAAAAAGATATATTAAAATGGATAGAAGAAATTAAAAAGAATTTAGAAATTAGAGGAAGAGATTATAGATTAAAAGAAATAGTAGAATTACTATCTGAAACATTAAAAATATATCATGCTCTAGAAGTTTTAGAAACCCAAACCTTATATACTTTTATAAGTTATTTTAAAGATATTGAAAATGATATAAGAAAAAGTAAAGCTGATTATGAAGTTTTAGATGATATAAGAATAAAGAAAGCAATATATTTAGCAAAAGAATATATTAACAAAAATATTGAACATCCAAAATTATTAAAATTAATAGAAATATTAAAGGAAAATAAAGATAAAAAAATAATTGTATTTGCACAAATAAGGAAAACATTAGATAGAATAAAAGAATATTGTGATAAAAATAATATAAGGGCTGAAAAGTTTGTTGGAAAAAAAGAAATGAGTAGAAGTGAACAAATGAAATTATTAAAAGATTTTTCAGAAGGTAGATTCAATGTACTATTATCAACATCTGTTGGAGAAGAAGGTATTGATATACCAAAAGTTGATATTGTAGTATTTTATGAACCTGTTCCGTCTGAAATTAGATATATACAAAGAAAAGGTAGAACTGGTAGAGGTGAAATTGGAGAAGTAATAATATTAGTTACAAAAAATACAATGGATGAAAGATTTTACTGGGTCTCAATAAGAAAAGAAAAGAAGATGTTATATATAGTTAAAAAATTAAAAAAATATCTAAAAATAAATAATAATATAGAGGAGAATAATATAAATAATAAAATGATGGCTGAAAGTGTTAAAAAATCGGGGGGAATATTTAAGTATATTACAGGTAGTCAAACTTCTCAAGAAAAAGATGATTCATCAAATATAATTAATACAAAATCAAATGTTCCTATGATTATTGTAGATTATAAAGAAAAGGAATCTGGAGTAGTACAAACCTTAGCGAATACAGATATTTTAATAAAATTAGAAAATTTAGATATTGGAGATTATATAATTGGAGATTTAATAATTGAAAGAAAAAATATATTAGATTTTATTAATTCAATATTAGATGGAAGATTATATAATCAGTTAGAAAAATTAAAGGATAAAAAATCTATTTTAATATTAGAAGGAACTGAGGATAGTTTAGGAATAGATACAAATATTTCAGTAAATTATATAAGGACATTAATATTAAAAATAATTTTAGAATATAAAATACCAATTATAAGAACTTCAGACTTTTTAGAAACAGCGAATTATTTATACTTATTGGCTAAAAATTATAATAAGTTTCCTAATATACCTGAAAAGGTAAAAAATTATGAAGATCTAAATGAAGTTAAATTAGAAATATTAAAATCTATACCTGGTATTGGAGAAAATCTAGCATTAAAATTATTAGAAAGATTTAAATCATTAAAAAATATATTTTTAGCAAATAAAACTGAATTAGAAAATATTGTTGGAGAAAAGAAAGCTGAAAGAATTAAAAAAATTTTTGAAGAAGAATATAAAAAGTGATTGCAATTACCCATTGGGATATAGATGGAATAGCATGTCTTTCAATATTATATAAAAAGTTTGGTGATAAATTTAAAGTTTATTTCTCAAGTCCGAGATTAATAAATAATACATTAATAAGGGTAATAGAAAATAATGATAAGGATGAAGAATTGTATATTACAGATATTGCAACAAATCAAGAAGCAATATATCTATCCTCATATTTTAAGAAAGTTTATTGGATAGACCATCATGAAAAAAATTTTAATGAAATTACATCAAGGGTAAATATATATATAAGAAACTATAAATCAGCTGCAAGAGTTTTATCAGAATATCTAAATGTAGAATTTAAATATTTAGATATTATTGATGATATAGATTCTGGAGAAATAAAAAATAATATAGAAAAAGATTTTGTAGATTATATAGTGTCAATAAGATATTTTTATCCAAAATCATATGATTTATATTTTATATCAATAGCAAAAAATCTATTAAACAAAGATATTAAAGAAATAATTGATTATAATGTTATAAAAAGATTTAGGAAAGAATTAAATGAAATATATAAAAATTTGGATAAAAATATAACAATAATAAATAAAAAATATAAGATTTATATAATAAAACTGGACAAAAATATTCCATCAAACTATATTTTAGAATATATAAAAGAAAAAATAAGAGATAATCCAGATTTTATAATAACATTATATGAAAAATCTAAAAGAGGAGAAATAAGGACATTAAATAATAAAGATGTAAGTGAAATAGCAAAATTACTTAATGGTGGTGGTCATAAATATGCTGCAGGATTTATTTTTAATAATGAGAAAGAAGTTTATGAAAAAATATTAAATAATATTTAAATTATTTACTATCAATTAATGTTTATGGTTACAGCGATTTTAGTTACAAATATAACATATGCAGACTATTTGGTAGCAAACGTAGTAGGACATATATACAAATTGCCAGTATATATAGTATATCAAAATCCAGTAGATATAAATAATACAGTACAAATGCTTGTAAATGATAATGTAACAAATGTAATAATAATTGGAGGACCTGCAGTAATATCAAATTTATTACAACAAGATCTAAATCAGTCAAATATTAGTTATTTATGGATATGGGGAACAACAAGATATGATACATCAGCATATGTAGCATTATATTTCTGGAATAGTTCTAGTGGTGCAGTATTAATTACAAGAGATTTAGTTAATGAACATGTAAGTCCTGATAAATTACAATTAGTCACTGAGGCTGTTCAATATGCTGAAGACAATGATGAACCAATATTAATTGTACCAAATGGT
Source organism: Candidatus Nanopusillus sp. (assembly GCA_028275775.1). Lineage (GTDB taxonomy): Archaea > Nanobdellota > Nanobdellia > Nanobdellales > Nanobdellaceae > Nanobdella. Next base: position 19,964 of record JAPWTZ010000005.1, on the reverse strand, counting down.
GTATTACCTGAAAGCACTTTATATGCATTAGAAAAATTAAATGTAAGCAATGTAGTTATATTTACTGGAGCAAGCTCTTCTTTAGGAAATATAACAGACCAATTAACTTCATTAAATATATCTTATGAAATATATAGTAGTAATCAACCACCAGTACCTTGTCAAAATTATCTATACGTAAATATAACATCAAATACATCTTGGGAAGATATTAGAGAAATATTTACTGGAGAGATTAATGGAGTTTGTATAGTACCAATGGTTGTAAATAATAATGTAAATATAACACAAGAAAAGGAAGAATTAAAACAAGAAATCGAAAATGATTATAAAATGTTTAGAAATGAAACATTAAATTTAACTGAAATTATAGAAAAACGCATTAATAGATTATTAGAACGCCAACTTTTATTATTAGATAAATTTGAAGTATTATGTAATTATACAAATAATCAATTACCAATATGTAATATATTACCACAGTTAAATCAAACATTGACATTAACAATACAAGAAGTTATGAATGGAAACATAACTGCATTATTAAATACTCAATATCTATTAGAAAACTATAATTGGGAAGTAATAAGAAATATGGGAGAACATAATGAAGAAGAAGCTATCAAAGAGCATATAGAACACTTTAAAAGAGAAATAGAAAGAGAATTAGAAGGAGAAACAGAAGTAGAAACGGAAAACGAACAGATTTCGATAGAAACTAATAACGAAACAATGAATATAACTGAACAGGGTTCTGTAACAAATAATAATGAATCACAAACAACATATGGAGGATATGGGGGGTATGGAGGAGGTCCATTATATACATAATCCAATTAGGTAATTATTTTTTAATAAATATTTTAAGCTTTTCAATATCAAAAATTTTATAGATTACTATGATAGAATGGTCTGAAATAAAAAATTATTACATGAATGAATATGTTATAAAAGAAATTATTGATTATTCAAAAAATAGATGGATTGCTTTAGAAACAAATAGATTGGATCAGAGAGTATTTATAAGATATGATAAAGATAAAAAACCATTAAAAATTGAAAATGAGGATGAATACAAATCTTTATTTACAAAATTCTCTTATTTAAAATTTAGAACAATTTATGCAACAATAAATTTATATAACCAAATTTCTGAGGATAAATTAAAAGATATAAATAATATAAAATATGTAACACCAATTTTTGATATTGATGGAACATTAGAAGATTTTGATATAATAAAAAATGTTGCAGAAATACTTGTTTCATATTTAGAAAAATATAAAATATATAAATCTGTATATTTAAAATGGAGTGGAAGGGGAATACATGTACATATTAATGAAAAAGCATTTTCAGAAAGTATATTAAATAAATATCATCCATTAAATATTGCATTTGCAATTGTAGATTTTATATTAAAGAAAGCAAAGGATGATTTGGAAAAAGAAATATCAAAAGCAAAGGGAAAATCAAGGGAATTTAAAGTTGAAAATAAAATAGATATACAAAGAGTATTTACAGTACCCTTATCTTTTCATAGATTTTTGGATTATGTATGCGTAGTATTTAAACCAAACGATATTCAAAATTTTGATTTATCATGGGCAAATTATAAGAATTTTAAACATAGTGAAAAATGGAGAGAATATGAACCTGGAGAAGGAGATTATTTAGCAGAAATATCCATAAAAGAAACAAAAAATTATATTGTAAACTATTTAAATAAAAATACATTAAGACAGGAAAAAGTATCAATAAAAAGAGAAAATTTGGGAAATGTTGGAAGATTCCAGGTTATGGGATTATTACAGGCAGCAAGATATTATCTATTATATAATGATATAAATAAAGCAAAGAGCTTTGGTTTAAATAGAGCAATATTCTATGCATGGGCAAAATATTATAGACCAATATATAAAAGGAGTAAAGGAAAAATATTTCATCCATATTTTATTAAAAAAGAAGAAGATAAAGAAATAGAATTAATAAAAGTTGGAAATGAGGAAGCACCATATAATAAAAGCACAGGATATTTTCATATAGGAGATAAAGATCAAACACCAGAAGATTATGATAAAGAGATAAAAGATAAAATAAATAGTATAGTTGATTATAATATTGCATGGAACTTCGCAATAGAATATTTAAAAAAGTTTCCAAAAGAGGTTCTTTTAGATCAACAAGAATTTTATAAAAAAGTATATGAACCTATTAGGGATAAATTCTTTGAAGAACTATTAAAAAATAAATAATTTATTTGCCCTTTTTGTAATATTCATATACTCTTCCTACTAAGCTTTCTCCTGGCTTTAATGTTATATTTACATCTTTACCCCATTTTGCTGGACATACTTCACCTGGATGCTCTCTTACATATTTAAATGCTTTTATTTTTCTCAATAGTTCATCGGAATCTCTTCCTACATCTGCATTATTTACTTCTATTCCTACAATAGTTCCATCTGGATCAATTATTATTGTTGCTCTATATGCTACTCCGGATTTATAATCATATACATTGAACATCTTTGCTATTGTTCCTGTATGATCTTCACCCATTGGAAATTTAACATTTTCTAATAGTTTTTCTGTTGCATGCCATGCTAAGTGTGTATATACAGTATCAGTTGACATTGCTATAACTTCTGCCCCTTCCTTCTTTATTTGATCATATTTTTCTGCTAGATCTTCTAATTCTGTTGGACATACAAATGTAAAATCTGCTGGATAATAGAATAATACTAAAAACTTTCCTTTATTTAATATATCTTTATATATATTTATTTCTTTGAACTTTTTTTCTACCGTATCATACACTTTTATTACCAATTCTGGTACTTTATCTCCAACCCCCAATATTTTTGGCTTTTCAAAATTTGTATAGTCTTCCATCTAAATAATTTATTTAAAAATCTTTTAAGGGTTTTTATTCTAAAAATTTTTCCAAAAATATTTTATCTATTATCATTTTGTAGAAAAATTATTAATATATTATGTTAATATGGTAGTAATAGTATAGGATAAATTTATATATTTTTATAGAAAAAAATGTATATGGTATTAACAACATTCATAATCCTATTCGAAATATATACATTCTCTTTAGTATTAATAATATTATCAAAGTTATTGGGAAGAAGAGCATTAATATTTATAATTTTGTTAATAATTTTACCATTGTTACTTATGTTATTAGTATCATTATTGGGTTTATCAATAATACAATCCATATTCTTATTTATTATAATATTATTATTTATAATTGAAGCATTACTATATTATTTATTTGATCTATCTTCAACAACTGTAGCAATTATTATATTAGCATCATTACTTATATCATTAATAATATATTCATTAATAATTAGTCCTATTTATGTATATTCAGCATCATCCCAATTATTACCTATTATAATACAGAGTCCTTTATATTAAAATGGATCTATTATTTATTTCTTCTTTATTATTATTATTAGATATATTAATAATATCAATATTTGATCTAAGATATTTAATAAATATAGATAGAAAAATAAAAGTTCCAAAATATAAAGATTTAGAAAATAAAGAAAATTTATTTGTAATATTTCCAGTAAAAAATGAAGAAGAAGATATTATAATAAAAAAGATTGAATATTTGAAAAATCTAAATAATGTATATAAAAATCTAACTATATATTTTTTATTCTTAGATGACACAGAATTAAATAAAGAAAATAAATTGATAGAATATTTAGAAAAAAATTGCTTAAGAAAATATTATGATGAGAAATATTTAATATATGACTTAGATAAAGTAAAATATTATTTTAGATTAAATGGTATAAAAAGAAAGGGTGCTGCTTTAGATGATATAATAGATTATTTAGAAAGAAAATATAATATAAAGTATTTTTCTGTATATGATTTTGAATGGACTGTTACAATTGAATATTTATATAAAGCTGTATGTATCTTAGAATCAAATAAGGATTTGTCTTTTGTATATTGGAATAGAAGAACTGTTCCAATAGATTATTTTCATAAAATTGTTGGAATTTATGTAGATACATTTTTCGAATTTTATTTGCCAATGAAAAATATTTTAGATGATATATCTATGGCACACGGTTCTTGTGGTGTTTTAAGATTAAAGGATTATAAAAAAGCTGGAAAATTTACATCACATTTAACTGAAGATGCTTCATTAACAATTAGATTATATTTAAATGGTTTTAAGGGAATATATATAAGAGATTGGACTGAATATGGACAAAATTTACCTCCAAACTTTAATATGACATTAAAAACAATAAGGAGATGGCAGACAGGTACTTTTGATGTAATTGTTTCAAATTTCTGGAAAATATTATTTAATAAAAATTTGAAATTTAAACAAAAAATAAGTTTTATTCATATGTTTTCATCATTATTTTTACCATTAATTTCTTTTATATTAATACTGATTAGTATAATTATTATTCTATTCAATTTATCATCTCCTTTATGGTATTATGTAGCTCCATTCTTTTATTTCTCACAAATTTACATAATATCAATCTTTATAACAGAATATTATATAGTTGAAAAGAGGATATACAATAAAGCAAGTATTTTGGATTCTTTTTTAGCATTATTAATTGGTTGGGGTATGTCTGCACTAACAATATTCTATTATTTAAGAAGATTATTAATTGGTTTAGATAATAAATGGATAGTTACTGTTAAAACAATAAGAAAATATAATTTTGATTATTATTCAATAACTATATATATAATATTCCTATTAATAAACATATATTTCCTTTATTATGCATATTCATCCTGGTTACCGTATATAAATTCTTATAATATTTTACCATTTTTAATAAGTATAACATTTGGAGATCTTTCCGTTTATATTTGGATAATTTCAATATTATTTATATTCTATTTGCAATATAGAAGTTATAAAATGAGCAAAAAGAATGTAAAAAATTTATTATATTTGGGAATAATAGATAAAAAAGAAGATTTATAAGAAAAAATAAAAAATTATCTATATGTTAGAAAAGGATATTTTAATTGTAAATCCAAAAAGCAATATTTCTATAGCAACATTGTGGGCAAAAAAAGATTTTATATTTAATTCATTACCTGAAAATGTTAAAAATAAGGTAAATATAATTGGAACACTATATACAGTTAACGGAATAAAATATTTAATTCAAACATTGGGAGAAAATCCACAAATAAATAGAATAATTCTATATGGACCCGATCTAACCCAATCAGGTCAGGCATTAATAGATATATTTAATAATAAGGATGAAGATACATTAAGGAGATATCATATAAATTTGAATTATGATGAAATAAAAGAAATTTTAAATACTACAAATGTAATAGATATGAGAAAAGATTTTTGGAATAAGAATATAAGTAAATTAGAAGAAATAATTGAGAGTAATTATAAACCAAATAGTATATTTAGAAGAAAGATAAATATTGAAATAAATGAAGATGTAAAGAAAGATTATGGTTATATTATTCCATTACCTCCAGCATTTATATATGAAGAATCTTTATTTAATGCATGGATAAGAGTATTAACAGAAATTAAAATGTTTGGAATTTTAAAAGATTCTGAATATAATGAAAAACAATTAGAGAGATTAAATATAATTGTTAGTTTAGGATTATATGGGAAAAAATATCAATTAGAAAAGGAATTTGATGAATTTATTAAATTAGAAGAATTTGAAAAACATTTAAAAGGATATTTTATTGATAAAAAACCAGAAGGTGTTGATTATACATATGGAGAAAGATTTCTTAATTATAATAATATAAATCAATTAGAATATATGATAAATAAATTGTCAAAAAATCCAGAAACAAGGAGAGCAATTATGATTACATGGAATCCAAATAGAGATATATATTCAAATGATCCACCATGTGTTATATCTATAGAAGCAATAATTCAGGGAAAATATCTAAACCTTACAGAATATATAAGGAGTAATGATATGTTTAGAGGATGGGCATTAAATATGTATGCATTAATTAGAATTGGAGAATATATTGTTAATGAAATAAATAAAAGAACAAATAAAGGATATGAATTGGGAATTGTTACAACAATTTCAGCATCAGCACATGTATATGAACATGATTTTCCATATATGGAAAAAGTATTAGAAAAATATGGATATAGAATAAGATCTTTTGTACCAGATCCAAAGGGTAATTTTATAATATATAATGAAGATAATAAAACATTTATAGAACATAGAAGTTATGATAATACAATTTTAGATTTTAAATTTGGATCTGAAAATGTTGATGAAATATATAATAGATTAAAGGGACTACCATTTTTTACATTATATGATCATTCAATATATGTTGGAAGAGAAATATATAAAGCAAATGAATTTAAAAGAACTGGCAAAAAATATATACAAGATCAGGTATAATTATCGAATATCCAATTTTTTTATCTTTTTTAGGGCTCCTCTTAATATCAATTCTCTTTCAATATTATCTAATAATTCATCATATGATAAATATTGAGAATAATATGATAAATTTGAGGGGATAATCTTAGATTTAATATCTTCATAATATCTTAAGAGTGTGTTTGTAGATAATGTAGCCAATTTTGTCCTTATTTCCTTTATTAATTTTTCATTTGTATTTTCAACTTTCGCTTCCATTTTAATAATTATACTTTAATAATTTATATAGTTTATTAGGCAAAAAATTATAAATAAATTTCTTCTTGATTATCAAAAATATTATCTATTGATGTTTTTCCTTTATATTTTTTTAATATATATCCATATAAAAATCCAAATAATGTTCCACCAAGATGAGCAGAAAATCCTAAAGGTATAAATGGATAAAATATTCCAATTAAGTTAAATATTACCCAAAATATTGCTGCATATATCATATCTATTGGAATTATTATTGGAAATATAATTACTTTCTCTTTTGGTTTCAATATCCCCAATGCTCCTAATATACCAGATATTGCAGCAGAAGATCCAATTCCAGCAGTCAATGGATTATTATAATATTGAAATAAAAAGAATATATTTCCAATAATACCAGACAAGAAAAATAATATCAAAAGATTTTCGCTTCCATATAAATATTCAAATGATAAACCAAGAAAGAATAGTGCTAATCCATCGAAAAATAATTGACTTAAACTATAATCTCCAAAAATAGATGTTATAAACATCCATGGATATCTTATAGCATAATATGGATAAAAGGCAATTATATTTAATATCGATGGATTCATTAATTCTATAATATATACTATAAAGAGTATAATTATTAGCCATATTGTTATTGGAAGACCAAGCACTTTGTAAACCTTATTCATATTAAAAATATATCGGAATATTTTATATATTAATGAGATTACCTAAAGACGTAAAACCAACTAAATATTATATAAAATTGGATGTAGATATTAATAATTTAGAATATAAAGGAGAAGAAAATATAGAGATTGATATAAATAAACCTACAAATAAAATATATTTACATTCAAGAGATATAAAAATAGAATTAATAAAGTTGGATAATAAAAAGGTAAGTTTTAAAAATATAGATAATGAAACAGTTGAAATAAATTTATATAATAAATATTATGGAAAAAAGAAATTATATATAAAATTTAGAGGAAAGATAAGGAATGATCTAATTGGATTTTACTTAAGTAAAGGAAAAGATAAAATATTAACTACACAATTTGAACCTACATATGCAAGATATTTTATTCCATGTTTTGATGAACCTGAATTTAAAGCAGAATTTGAATTAGAAGTAAAAGTAAATAAAGATTATGATGTAATATCAAATACAGAAATAGAAAATGAAGAAATAAATGAAGATTATAAAATTGTAAAATTTAAGAAAACCCCTCCAATGTCAACATATTTATTATATTTAGGAATAGGAAAATTTGATTATTTAGAAGATAAATATGAAAATAAGAAAATAAGAGTTGTTACTGATATTGGTAAATCCGAGGATGGAGAAGATGCTTTAGATTGGGCAAAAAAAGTATTAAAATATTATGAAAATTATTCATCAATAGAATATCCATTAGAAAAATTAGATTTGATTGCAATACCAGATTTTGCTGCTGGAGCAATGGAAAATTGGGGTGCAATTACATTTAGAGAATCTGCACTATTATATAAAGAAGATTATTATTCATATAGTCAAAGATTAAGAATATATGAAGTTATAGCTCATGAATTATGGCATCAATGGTCCGGAAATTTGGTTACTATGAAATGGTGGGATGATCTTTGGTTAAATGAATCTTTTGCAACATATATGGCATATAAAGCTATGGATGAATTATTAAATGAAGATAATATTGGATCAAATTATATGTATATTGCTGATACATATAATGCAAAATTTGAAGATTCAACAATTTATACACATCCAATAAATGTTAAAGTAGAAAAAGAAGAAGAAATTGAAAGTATTTTTGATAGTATAAGTTATGGAAAAGGAGGAAATATATTAAGAATGATAGATAATTATCTTGGATATGACAAATTTAGAGTTGCAATAATAAATTATCTACATAAATATAAATATTCAAATGCAAGTTCTTCAGATTTATTTAAAGAATTTGAATTAATTGGAGGAAAATATGTAAGAGAAATGATTGAAAAATTCGTAAATTCTCCAGGTTATCCAATAATAAATGTACATTATAACAATCTTGTAATACATTTATCTCAATCAAGATTTTTATATAATAAGAAAGAAAATAAGAAGTGGACAGTTCCTTTATTTTTAGATATTGAAGGAGAAAAAATGAATATATTATTTAATAAATCAAAGGGAAAGATTATACTTAAAAGAGATCCTAGATACTTTATAATTAATAGAGATGCTATTGGTTTTTATGTATCAAATTATGAAAATTTGGAATATATAGGAAATGCTATTAAGGAAAAGAAAATATCACCATTAAGTAGAGCTGTTATTTTACATGATTATTATTTATTAGCATTAATGAATAAAATTAAATTAAAGAAATTATTTGAATTGATTGAATATTATAGAAATGAAGATAATTGGCTAGTTTTATCAATATTATATACAATATTATATGATATATCATTTTACTTTAATATAGAAGAAAAAAGAATATTTGAACATTATAAAGATATATTTAAGAATTATTATGATATAGAAATAAAGGATTACAATAGTTTAATGTTAAAAAAATTGGCATATAAAGTATTGGGATTCTTAAATGATTATAATATAATAAAAGATTCATTTAATAAGTTTAAAGAATGGGAAAAACTAAATAATAATGATAGACAGGTTATATCTGATATAATTGGTTTACATGGGGGAACAAATGAATATATGAGAATGTACAATTTATATTCAAAATCCCAAAATCCAGAGGAAAGAATAATATTATTAAGAGGATTATCTAACTTTAGAAGGACAAGTATGATTGTAGATTTATTGGATAAAGCAATAGATAATTATATAAAATTGCAAGATTGGAGAACTTTATTTACAAGTATATCAAAAAATCCAGAAGTCATCTATGTATTATATCAATGGTTTAAGGATAATATTGGTGAGATAAAAAAATATGAGAAAGCATATTTAGTTATAAGAGATGTTATAAGAAGTTTATTTGAAGCATATACTGGAAATATTGTAAAAGATATAAAACAATTTATGATAAAAAACTTACCAAAATATAAGAATGATATAATAAAATTCAGTCATTATTCTGAAATATATACAAACTTTGTATCAAAGAATAAAGAAGATATAGAAGAAATATTATGAATTTATAAAAATAATAATTATCAATAATTTCATGGAAAGTAAAGATATTGTATTAATTACATCAGCATTACCATATGTAAATAATGTACCACATATAGGACATATTGCCGGAAGTCTTTTACCTTCAGATATATTTGCAAGATACAATAGATTGAAAGGTAACATTGTATTTTATTTGTGTGGAACAGATGATCATGGATCTGCTACAGAAGTAGAAGCAATTAAGAGAAATAAAAAACCTGAAGAGATTGTTAAATTCTTTCATAATGTACATAAAGAAGTATATAAATGGTTTAATCTTTCATTTGATCAATTTAGTCAAACATCAAATAATCCTTTACATTATAAAATAGTTCAAGAATTATTTATTAAAGCATATATAAATGGATATATAGTAGAAAAAGAGGTTGAATTACCATATGATCCTGAATGGAATAAATTTTTAGCAGATAGATTTGTTGTAGGAAAATGCCCATATTGTGGATATGAAAATGCTAGAGGAGATCAATGTGAAAATTGTGGTAGATTATTAGATCCTAAAGAATTAATTGATCCAAGGAATTCAATTACTGGAAATAAAATTGTATTTAGAAAAACAAAGCATTTATATTTAAACTTAACTAAATTAGAGGATAAAATAAAAGAATATTTAGAAAGTAAAAAAGGAATATTTACAGATCTAGCAATAACAATGTCTTTATCATGGATAAAAGAAGGATTAAAAGAAAGAAGTATAACTAGAGATCTATCTTTTGGAGTACCAGTTCCATATAAAGAATTATGGCAAGTAACAATTAAAAAAATATTTAATAAATTATCATTTAATTCAAAAGATGCTTTTGTTGATTCTTTAGTAAATGCGTTAAAAGAAGAAGGTTTAGTAATAGATACAGATGAATATACAAAAATTTTAAAGATTGTAGAAGAAAACTGGCCAAAAATTGATAGTATATTTAATTTATATAATCATTTTGAAGAATATAAGGATAAAGTATTATATGTCTGGTATGATGCACTAATTGGATATATATCATTTATTGCACAAAAATTAAAGGGGGAATATTTATATGATGATGTAAAAGATGAGAATATAAATGATGTATCTTTATTAGAAGACAATGGAAAAATAATTAAGATAAAAATAAATAATAAAATATATGAATTAGAATATAAAATAGATGGAAGTGTTTTATATTTATCAGGATTATATAGTGATTTCTTTAATTTATATAAGATATTAAAATTCTTGTTTGAAAATAAAAAAGTTATAAAAATTGTTTTAGATATTAATTGGAGAGAATTTTGGATAAATGGAAAAGTATATCATTTTTTAGGAAAAGATAATATTCCATTTCATGCAGTATTTTGGCCAGCAATTTTATTATCTACGCATAATGTAAGCGATAATTATAAAGAATTCTTTGAATATACAAAATTGGATAATTATAGTTTACCATATAATGTAATTGGACTATCTTATTTAACATATGAAAATAGGAAAATTAGTAAAAGTCAAAATTGGGGTATATTTTGTGATTCATTAATAAAATCAGAACTTGATCCTGATTATTGGAGATTTTATATTTCATATATTTTACCATATAATAAAGATTCTGACTTTAAATGGGATGATTTCCAATCTGTTATAAACAATGAATTGGTAAATAATATAGGAAATCTTACTCATAGAATTTTATCTTTTGTTAGAAAATATTATAATAATAAAATAGATGGCAATGTTAGAAAGGATATTATAAATACAATAAATAATACATTAAATGAATATTATAAATATATGGATAAAGGAGAATTTAATTTAGCATTAAGAAAAATATTGGAATTATCTGGTTATGGAAATAAAATATTTCAGGAAAATAAACCATGGGAGAATCCTGAAAATAATAAAAGTCTAGTTAAATCTTTAGTTATATTACTAATTTCTATATATACAATGTTATATCCATTTATACCAAATTCTTCAGAAAAATTCTTTGAATTTATAAATTATAAAGAAATATCCTTTGATAACCTTAGTACTCTTCTACAATTTTCTAATAATATAGTTATAGAAATAGTTAAAGAACCACAGGTTCTATTTAATAAGGTTGATGATAATCTGATAAATAAATTAAAACAAACAGTAACAAAACCTTCAACAAATTTATAAATAAAAATTTATAAGCCAAAAATAAAAAATTAAATATATGGATAAAGCCGATGAAGATCCGCGCCTACTACATTTACTATATTCCACAAATAAATATATTATATATTACACTACTTTATTGCTTTTCTTGTTGATCCTTTTGTTTTCCTTTGTCTTTCTTTGGCATAATATATTATTGTATAAAATGTTTAAAAATCTTTCATTTTTTTATGACTTCAAATGAATACTAATGCGTAGTAAAACCATGAACAGATTATATATTTATAAATAATTTATAAAGGAGTTATATATAAATATTTATAAAGTAATCAAAATATTTAGAAATATTGAAATAATACATACAATTTAGATACCTAAAAATCTAATATGTAAATCAATACTGGCTAAAAGATAAAATAACTAATATATTTAGAATAATGAGAAAAACTAGAAATAAAGAAAAGAAAAATAAATAGTATAAATTTATTTAATAATAAAAAATAATATTTTTATTGTTTTTTATTTAAAATATATTATGTCTTATGATATTATAGGTGATATAGCTATAATTAAAAAGCCATTAAAATATGATGAAGAAGAATATGTAAAAAGAATATTGGAAAAGCATAAATTTATAAGAACAATTCTATTACAAGAAACAGATGTTTTACCTCCATACAGGATTCCAAAATATAAGATTTTATATGGAGAAAATAAAACGGAAACAATTAATATTGAATATGGATTAAGATTTAAAGTAGATGTTGCTAGATGTTATTATTCTCCAAGGTTGAGTAATGAGAGATATAGAATTGCAAAACAAGTAAAAGAAAATGAAGAAGTTTTAGTAATGTTTTCCGGCGTAAATGTATATCCAATATACATAGCAAAATATTCGAAAGCTAAGATAATATATTCAATTGAATTAAATCCTTTTGCGATAAAATATGGATTAGAAAATGTAAGAATAAATAAAGTAAATAATGTCATTACATTATTAGGAGATGTAAGAGATGTATCAAAATATATAGGTTATTTAGAAGATGGAGATGGAATAATAAAAAATGATAAAGAATATATAAAAGATATAATTGATTCTGGATTAGAAATAAATAATTTATATATTTATGAATATGATGAATTAATAAAAAATATAAAATATAAAAAATTAAGATATATTAATGAATTAGAAAATTTAGAAAAATTTAATAGAAAATTTGACAGGATTATAATGCCATTACCAAAGGAAAGTCATACATTTTTAGAATATGCAATACCTTTAATAAAAAATAATGGAATAATACATTTGTATCAATTTTTTGAAGAAGAAAAAATAAAGGAAAGAGCAATAGATTTATTAGAAAAATATTCGAAAGAATTAAATTTTAGATATGAGATATTAAACATTTTAAAAGTTGGTGATATAGCTCCAGGAAATTATAGAGTTTGTATAGATTTTAAAGTTATAAAGAACTAAAGTTTAAAAATATCATAAGATTATTTTATAATAATGAAAAGCGACTTCCTTACAACACTTATTATAATATTTGGTATTATATTGGGAATTGTAGTTATTCTATATTTTTTTGTACCTCCACAGGTAATATTAAAACTTTTAGGAAAAAGTACTTCATCATCCGGTCCTGTATCATTTAAAATATCATATATGTACTTTACTTCAAATGGCATATATGCAATAATATATAATGCTGGATCTAATATAAATTTAAGCAATATGGAAGTTACTTATACATACAGTCAAAATAGTTATCAAACTGGCACATGTAATATAGTTACAAATAATTATACATTATCTTCAAATAGTCAAACAACAATTGAATTAAATTGTACAAATGAAGATCTAATTATAAATAACTTATTATCGAATAGAGGATCTTATGAATTTTCATTTACATATGGAAACACTGTACAACAGGCTCCTTTACCATTCAAGATTTCAAATCAATAGCGGACCCGGGGGGATTCGAACCCCCGACCTACGGCTTAGAAGGCCGTCGCTCTATCCATGCTGAGCTACGGGTCCAATTATAAAAATATTATTATGAAAAATTAAAATACTTAATTTTATCTGTATATCGATGTTTCATCATTTATCAGCAATGCCTTGCATCTTCACTATATATAATAATATAAATGAAATATTAAAATTATCTTACAATGCCTCAATATAAAATCAATTATAAAATCTGTTAACAAAGATATTGAACTAAAAATAATGGGACCGCGGGGATTCGAACCCCGATCCCTGGGACCCAAACCCAGTAGCCTACCACTAGCCTACGGTCCCTTAAAAATAAAAGATTTTTCAAAAATTTAAAAGAGTTTTTAATAACATAATAAAAAATGCCACAGCATGGTAGAAATAAACCTAGAGCAGTATCTATGCAATTTTGGCCAAGAGTAAGAGCTAAAAGAATATATCCGATAATCAAGAGTTGGCCTTCTATTAATAATATTCAACCAGTTGCATTTGCCGGATATAAAGTTGGTATAACACATATTTTAACAAAAGAAGGAAAATATGTACCCGTATCTATTATAGAAACACCTCCGTTAAAAGTTCTTGGAATTAGATTATATAAAAAAGATACAAATAAAGGACTTTTATCTTTAAAGGATATTATTTCAAATAATTTTGATGAATATGTTAAAAGAAGAATAAAAACATTAAAACCAAATGAAGATTTAGAAAAAGATCTTCAAGATGCTGAACAAATATTAGATAAAGTTTCATTAATAAAATTAATTGTATATACACAACCATGGTTAACAACAATTAAAAAGAAGAAACCTGAAATATTTGAAATACCAATTGGAGGAAATAATATTAAAGAGATATTTAATTATGCAAAAAATTTGTTAGGAAATCAAATAAAAATAAATGACGTATTTAATGAAGGAGAATATGTAGATGTAATTGGAGTAACAAAAGGAAAAGGATTTCAAGGAGAAGTAAAAAGATTTGGAATAACAGTTCAACCTAGAGAAACAAAGAGAAGTAAATCTGTAAGACATGTAGGTGCTAGAGGGGCAAGAGGAATGAGAAGGATATTTCCAACAACACCAATGCCAGGTCAATATGGATTCTTTAGAAGAACAGAATATAATAAATTAATAATAAAGATTTCAGATAATTATAATGAAATAAATCCAAGCTCTGGCTGGCCACATTATGGAATTGTAAAGAATACATATGTAATGCTAAAGGGTTCAGTAATAGGAGCAAAGAAAAGATTATTAATATTAAGAAAAGCAATAAGACCACCAAGAAATCCAGAAAGAATAAGCATAGAATATATATCTTTATTACCAAAGAATTAAAATGGAAGTAAAAATATATAGAGTTGAAGGATTAATATTTAAAACAAAAATTTTAAGAAATTTAAAGAAAAAAGAAGGGGTTTTAACAAAAAGAAAGGTTGTTTATAAATTTACAAAGGAATTGTTAGGAATAAATGAAAATGATGTTCTAGAAAGAATATATTCATTATTGGGAAGTGCATATAAGGTAAAAAGAAATAAAATAAAAATATTAAAAATTGAAGAAATTAGCGAAAATGATGTAAAAGATAAGAATTTAAAGAAATTTATAGAATATATTAAAAATGGAAAATTCTGATGAACTATTAGAATTTTTATATAGTCAATTAGAAGCTATACAGAATAAAATATTAGAATATGAATTAATAAAGAGTTTTATTAATGAATTAAAAAAACAAGAAGATACATATATAAATTTAGGAGGATTGATATTTGTTAGAGGATCAATAAAGGATGATCAAAATTTATTAATAAATATTGGAAGAAATATATTTATTGAAAAAAGTAAAGATGAAGTTCTAAAATTAATAGATGATATAATAAATAAATTAAATCAAGATTTAAATGAAATAAGAACAAAAATAAATGAAATATCTATGAAAAGAACTCCTCAACCTTAACAATTTCATGACCAGTAGAATATTTTCCAATTATTAAATATTCTTTATTAATTTCTATTCCATATCTTAAATATGGACTTCCAAAATTAATTGATCCTATATCTATAATATAACCTGTAATTTCCTTTACTTTTTCTATTATTTTATCATTTAATTCTTGACTTATTAATAATTTATTATTATATAATTTTGATATACTTCCAAAAAGATATTTTGTTTTTATCCTATATGCTGGTAAAGATAATTTTTCAGATATCTTTTTTACATCTTTTTCCTTTCCATGAGAATAAACTATCCCATTTTTTCCAACTAAAAATATATTTCCTATTAGATTTTCTATAAAATCTATTTCAATTATATCAAAATGATTCTTTAATATTTTCTTTAATTCTTCTGGAGCATTAGAACTAATAATTATTTTGTTATCATATTCTATAAAATATGGAGAAACAATTGGCGATTCTATATAATATTTTTTTATATCTATATTCATCCTTTCAATATTATTTTTTTCACTTTCACTTGCTATAAGAAAATCATCAAACATATGCATTACAATACCTATAGATGGTATACTAATATAATCCGCCTTTTTAACTATCATTATCAATAATGATTATCATGAATGGTTATAAAATTTATATATTTCAGGATATCTAAAATTTGTATGAATATATTTTCGAACATATTTAGAAAAAAGAATGATGATAAAAATGTTCAAAATATTAATGTTATACCCCAGCAAAATATTGTAAATCAAAATTATGCATCTGAAATAAAAAATATTGCTAACTCTATTGAAGGTTTAGCTAAAAGCGTAAGAGAATTAGAGAATAAAGTATCCGAAATTTCAAGTAATGTTTCAAATATTAGTTCTACTGTAGAGAGTCATCAAAATGAAATAAATAATATTAAAAATAATTTAGAGAAGGTTTTTTCTATATATGAAATGCTAATAAAAAATTATAATCCATTTGTAGAAGAAGAAAAAGAAGAACAAAATGTTCAGGTTATAAATGAAAATAAAGAAGAAAATACAGAAAATAATATATTACCTTTAAGTAAACTTGATGACAATCCAACTGTTTCTTCAATTATAATTGGTTGGTTATCATATTTAGTTAAAAAATCAAATATAGAAGAAGTAGATGATGCATTAGATTATTATGAATCAATTAATTGGATAACAGAAAAGGTAAAAATAAAATTAAAGGAATATTTAAATGGATTAAAGAATGTTGAAGGAGAAAATAAAAAATTATTACCAATGGATCATATAGTAAGTTTATATATAATATCAAAACTGGCACAAATAAGTGGTTCAAATAATATAGAAAGATTAAAAGATCTGTATAATGAGCTAATTCAGAAAGGATATATATCACCAATAAGGAAATGATAAGAGAATTAATATATTTATTTATTTTATTTGTAGCAGGATATCTAGTATTAAGTGCATTTTTTAACTTTTATTCTTCAGCAGGAAAAATAATTGCAAATCAAATATCAAATATAACAACTCCAATATATAATGGTCAAGTAAATTATGTAGTAAATTATTATAATTCTGGTAATAATTCAATATTATATTTAGTACAAAATATGAATCCATCTTGTATAAGTAATGTAGAAGTAGGAAATAAAATAGTTAACTTTACATATAAAGTATTAAATCAATATACAATAGAATTAAATGTAAGTTATCCAGTAAATGCTGGAGATAATTTAACAGTAACATTTTGTAATGGCCAATCTTCTTTATATTATATTGGTCCATAATGGTAGAATATATTAATATTTATTTAGATAGGGATGAATTTTCAAATAGAATTGGGGGAGGAATTCCAAAGGGTAGTATATTTATAATTGAAGGAGAAAATGGAACTGGAAAAAGTATTGTATGTCAAAGAATATTATATGGAGCATTGTCAAATAATCATACTGCAACATATATTTCTACAGAATTATCTGTTGTAGATTTTATTAAACAAATGGAATCTTTGGGTTATGATATAAAAGATTATTTATTAAATCAAAAATTATTATTTATACCAACACTTAATTTATTTAATAAAATAAAGGAAAAAGAAAATTTAATATTTGAATTAACAAAGGAAAAATCTAAAAAATTATTAGAAAATGAACTAATAATATTGGATTCTTTATCATATCCATTAATAGATGGGTTGGATAAAATGGATTCAATAAGATTAATTGAATTTTTAAATAAAATAAAGAATCTAGATAGAACAATTATTTTAACATATAATCCTTCAGAAGTAAATGAATTCTTTGTAAGAAATATAAGGAGAATTGCAGATATATACTTTAGTTTAAGGTTTTCTTCTATTGGAGAATCATCTTTATTAAAAATAATAGAGGTAAAAAGATTTAGATATCCAATGGGAATATATAATACATTAATACCATTTAGAGTAGAACCAAATATAGGGCTAATAATTGAAATATCCTCATATGTATAATGCCTGAACAAATACAAGAAACAAAAGAGGAATATGTAATAAAAAGAGAAAATGCAAAAGTAATAACTAGTGATATAACTACAGATTTTAATGAAGCATTAAATAAATATGAACATCTTAGAAATTATGTTAATGAAATATCATTAAAAATTGGACCTCCTGAATGGATGACTTCTTTAGATTTTTCTTTAAGATCTAGGACTGAATTTAATATATTATATCCTGTTGGAGATCCAATATTTATTCATGTATATAAATTACCATCTGGAGAAGCATTATACAATGTAATAGAACCTGAATTAAATGATAATGAGAAGAAAAAATTAGAACAAATACAAACAAAAATTGTTAAATATGCAATAGAGGATATTAACTTTAATAATATTGAAGAAGTAAGAAGATATATAATTGATCTATTTAATAAAGTTATTGATTTTCAGAAAAGAAGATTGTTTTCTGATAAAGTATATATAAAAAATCAGGAAGAATATGATAAATTATTATATTTCTTAATTAGAGAAAGATTTGGTTATGGATATTTAGAACCATTTTTAAGAGATCCTTATTTAGAGGATGTCCATATATTGGGTTTAGGTCCAATTTATGTTGTACATAAAATATTTGGAATGCTTAAAACAAATAGAGGATTCAAAAATGAGGAAGATTTAAATAAATATATAATTAAATATTCACAAATAGTTGATAGACCTGCATCAGAAACAAGACCAATAGTTGATGCAATATTACCAGATGGATCAAGAATTAACTTTATATATGGTAAAGATATATCTTTGCATGGATCTTCATTTACAATAAGAAAATTCACTGCAAAACCATTAAGTATAACACAATTAATTTCTTTTGGTACAATTTCTCCAGAGGAGGCTGCTTATTTATGGTTAGCAATTGAAAATGGAATGAACATAGTAATATCTGGAGAAACAGCATCGGGAAAAACTACATTATTAAATGCATTAGCTACATTTATTAAACCTGATGCAAAGGTTTATTCTGTAGAAGATACACCTGAACTAAATATACCACATAATATATGGCAAAGATTAATTACAAGAGAAGTTGGAAAAAGTGCAGATGTATCTATGTATGATCTATTAAGAGCAGCATTAAGATCTAGACCAAATTATATACTAATAGGTGAGATAAGAGGTAAGGAAGGATATGTAGCATTCCAGGCAATGCAAACAGGTCATCCTGTTATGACAACAGTCCACTCAGGTAATATAACTCAATTAATAGAAAGATTGACTGGAGAACCAATAAATATACCAATTACATTTATAGATAACTTAAATATTGCTGTATTTACAACATCAGTAACAGTAAAGGGAAGATATGAAAGAAGAGTAACAAATATATATGAAATAGAAAAATATATTGCAGAATTAAAGAAAGTTGCAGTTAGAAATGTATTTACATGGAATTCTGTACAGGATAAACATATGTTTATTGGAAAATATAATAGTTATATATTGGAAAAGAAAATTGCACCATTAATGAAAATTGATGATAAAAGAAAAATATATC
>JAPWTZ010000004.1 GCA_028275775.1 Candidatus Nanopusillus sp. | reverse complement strand
ATTCTATTGCTATTTTATATTTTTTACCAATTGAATTAAAGAAATTATATGCATTTTCAATATTTTCTTTTGTATCTTTAAATGAATTTGGTAATTGAATAACAATTATATTTGCTCTTAATATATTTGCAATCTCTTCTTGTTTTTCCCAAAATCCAAATACTTCTTTTGTATTTCTTAAATATCCAACTTTTCCCTTTAATTCTTTATAATTTTTTATTTTTGATCTTCTCCATGTAAAAGAATTTACATCATGAGTAATACCTTGAAATGCCTTAAATGTAAATTCAAAATTTTCAGGTGCTTCATTTCTTATTTTTTTAACCCATTCAATATCTGGTATTGAATAAAATGTACTATTTATTTCTATTACATTAAATTCTTTATAATATTTTTTCCTTGATATAGGAAATCCACAGGTTCCTACTTTTATCATAAAATATTATTTAATAATTATATATAAAAGAACCCGGGCCCGGGGGGATTCGAACCCCCGATCTTCGGGTTAAGAGCCCGACGCTTTACCAACTAAGCTACGGGCCCAATATAAATTTTATGATAAAAAGAAATTATAAATTATTCTATATTATAATCTTTTACTTCTGGTATGAAATTTTTTATTATTTCTTTCTGTTCTTTACTTAAATTTAAATCTTTAACATTTATTGATATTTTCTTATTATTTTCATCAATATTTACATCAATACTCTTTTTAGAAATATTATATGTTATACTTAATATTCCTAAAATTTTTTCTTTTAAATCTGTAACTTCTCTATTCAATTTTATTACATATAATAAATCTTTACCAGCATATGGATGATTAAAATCTATAACAACTCTTCCACTATTTACAGATCTTATAATACCAACCATATTATCTACATTTACAACCAGGTTTGGTATTGGATTTATATTTCTTTTATAAAATTCACTAACAGGTATTATTTTAATTAAACTTGGATCTCTTTCTCCAAAAGGTCTTTTTAATAAAAAATTATATTCTTTTCCATATTCTGCATTAACCAACTTTTCCTCAATTTCTTTATTCAATATATTATATCCTAAAGGTATTATTACTGGCTCATTTGTTCTTTCTAGTAATCTATTATCTTGATCATATATTAAATATTCAATCTCAACCCACTTTACCATTGATGAAAAATCTAAATAAAGTTTATATAAATTATTTAAAGTTTTTGATTATCTAAAAAAGATAGTTTTATTAATTTTATTTTCAAAAAAATTTAATGGTTAATGATGCGGAGATTTTTGATAAAGAATTAGAAGAATATCTAGCACAAGCAACAAAAAGGATAAAAGTTATTGGATGTGGTGGTGGTGGAAGTAATACAATTTCTACATTATATGGAATGGGAATCGAAGGTCCAGAATTAATAGCAGTAAATACTGATGTTAGACATTTGTTAATAACAAAAGCACATAAAAAAATATTGGTAGGAAAACAATTAACAAAAGGTTTAGGTGCAGGAAAAGATCCTAAAGTTGGAGAAGAAGCTGCAAAAGAATCTGAACAAGAATTGAAAAAAGCAATAGAAGGTGCTGATGTTGTATTTGTAACTTGTGGTCTTGGTGGAGGAACTGGTGGCGGTGTAGCTCCAATTGTTGCTGAAATTGCAAAAAAGATGGGAATATTAGTAATTGCTATATGCACATGGCCATTCTCTGTAGAAGGTGCAAATATATGGGATAATGCTTTATATTCTTTAGAAAAATTAGAAAACAATGTTGATTTATTAGTAATTATTCCAAATGATAAATTACAAGCTTTATATCCAAACATCCCATTAATGCAAGCATTTAAAGTTGCAGATTCATTATTAGCAAATGCATTAAAAGATCTAACAGAATTATTAACAAAACCAGGATATATAAATGTAGATTTCGCAGACTTTAGATCAATTGTAGCTGGTTCTGGATATGGTGTATTTGGAGTTGGAGAATCAAATTCAGAAAATAAGGCTGCAGAAGCTGTTCAAAGAGCATTAAATAATCCATTAGTTGATGTGGATGCTACAGGAGCAAAAGCAGCACTGGTAAGAATTGTTGCATCACCAGATGTAACACCTACTGATATAAATAAAATATTAGATACAGTAAAATCTGTATTAGATCCAAAAGCAAAAATAATACAAGGTATTACATTTGAAGAAGATAAAAAGAATTATGTAAGAGTATCATTAACAATTACAAAATTAAAAGCTCCTCCATCATTTATATTAGGAATAAAATCAGGAGAGAAAGAATTAAAACCTGAGGAACAGAAAAAGCTAGAAAGTGATCTTGGAATTGAAGTTATTTAGATTTTTCTATTAATTTTAAGCTATTTATAGGTACATTTAATTGTAAAGGAACTGGAACATCAATTAATTCTATTGTTACTTCCTTTTTCTTTTCATCTATATTTATTATTTTTCCTCTAGTTCCCTTAAATGCTCCAGATAATACTTCCACTATATCATTTATATCATATTTAACTTTTTCTTCTTCAAAGTATTTTAATAAATCTTCTATTGGAATTTCCTGAGGTAATACTCTTCTAACATGTCTTATTCCTAAAACAGCTCTCTGTAATTCTAAAGAATTAGTTGTTTCAACAAATAAATATCCTTTTACACCAGGTATTTGCATTATAGAATATATAGCATACTTTCCATTTTTTCCTTCATTTGCCAAAATATCCGCTACAAGTTCTTCTCTTCCAGCTGTTACAACTATGGCATATATTGGCATATCATTATACTATACTGTAAACTTATAAATATAGGCAATACAATAGCTGCAACTAATGCAAAGAATAATAATGTAACATAAACCAATTTCTTTACTTCATCCCAACTAGGTTTATTAGCTGTTTCATATATCTCCTTCATTTCTTTTATACTATCAATAATACCCATCTATATAATCTTTAAAATTATATTTTAAAAAACAAATCTATATGGGCAAGGAAGTTATAGAATTATTAGTAGAAGGTGGAAATGCTAAACCAGGACCAAATATAGGACCAAAATTGAGTCAACTAAAATTAAACATTGGAGAAGTAATAAGTAAAATAAATGAAGTTACAAAAGAGTTCAAAGGTTTACAGGTACCTGTAAAAATAATTGTAGATACAGAAACAAGAAAATATGAAATAGAAGTAGGATTACCACCAACATCATCATTATTAAAAAAAGAAGCAAATATAGAAATTGCAAAAAGAACAAAACCTGGTGAAATTGTTGGAAATGTTACAATGGAACAAATAATAAAGGTTGCAAAAATGAAAATGAAAGATTTAAATACTAATAATTTAAAATCTGCAGTAAAAATGGTTCTAGGGACAGCATTATCTTTAGGATTAACAGTAAATAATAGAAATCCAAAAGAATTAATAAAAGAAGTAGATCAGGGTTTGTATGATAATCTATTAAAATGATATGTTTGATATTTTAAGTTTTTTTATTGGTTTAATATCTGGGATAATTATATCAATTGTTATAATTTTTCTAATTATAAGATATTATATAAGGAAATATTTCTCATCTAAAAAATCAATAAGAGAAATAATAGAGCTATTTGCTAAAAAATAATTTTTAAATATATTCCATATTTCATTTTTCTATGGATGTTAAAACTATACAATCACTAATAGAAAAATCAAAAAAGAGAAGATTTAAACAAACAGTAGAATTAATAATTAATTTAAAGAAAGAATATGATTTAAATAAAAGTGAAAATAGATTTACAGAATATATTGAATTACCTAAAGGTAGAGGAAAGAAAATAAAAATTGCTGCAATTGTTGGACCTGAATTAGAAAAACCAGCAAAAGAAGTATTTGATTTTGTATTAGTTAAAGATAAAATAAAGGAAATAGCTGAAAATAAAAGAGAAGCAAAAAAATTGGTTAGAAGATATTATATCTTTGTAGCACAAGCATCAACTATGATGGATGTAGGAAGATATTTGGGTAAATATTTATCTACAAAAAATAAAATGCCAAATCCAAAATATGGAATGATAATTCCAGATAATGCAAATCAGGATTTCTTAAGATCAATTTATAATAGATTACAAAATATGGTTAGAGTTGTTGTAAAAAATCATAAAACCATTGGTATCCCAATTGGAACTGAAGATATGAAATATGAAGATATATTAGAAAATGCAAATCATGTATTAGAATATTTTATTAACAGAATCCCTGGAAATAAGAATAGCATAAAGAGTGTTTATATAAAGCTAACAATGAGTGATTCTATAAGAATAATGTAAAATGGTATCCCAACAAAAAATATTATATGTAAATGACTTATATTCTAAATTATCGAATTCTAAAATAATTGGAGTAGCAAATATAATGGATATCCCTACAGATTCTCTACAAATAATTAGAAAAAAATTAAAGGAGATGAATATTGATGTAAAAGTTGTTAAAAAGAATCTTTTTATTAAAGCTTTAGAAAGAATTAATGATCAAAATATTAAAAAGATGATAGATATAATTGAAGAAAATAAAAGAATTACAGTTTTATTACTATTACCAAAAGAAGAAATAAATCCTTTCTTATTAAACAAAATATTGGAAGAAAATAAAAGCTATAGAGCTGCCAAAGAAGGGGATATATTAGAAGAGGATGTAATAATAAGAGCTGGACCCACCAATTTAACACCTGGTCCTGTACTAACTGAATTAAAGAAATACAATATAAAAACAAAGGTTGAAAATGGAAAAATTGTTATAACCGAAGATACATTAGTAGCAAAAAAGGGTCAAAAAGTTGATAGCGGGTTGGTATCATTATTACAGAAATTTAATATAACTCCAATACCTGTAAAAATAAAATTATTATTAGTATATGATGGAAAAACATTATATACATATGATATATTATCAACACCTTTAGAAGAATATATAAATCAATTAAGATCTGGATTTAGAAAAGCAATATCATTAACAATAGAGATTTCATTCCCAACAAAAGAAAATATAAAATTATTATTAACTAAAGCATATCAAAACCTAGTAAAATTATCATTAAATACAGGAATACCAACAAAAGATACAATAAAAGATCTATTAAGAATTACAAACAGAAGATCTATAATATTGAAAGAAAAGCTAAATATTAAAGATTAAGGCAAATTTTAAAATTATTTTTAATATTCTATAGTTTTTGCATAGATTTATTAAAGAAATTGCCAAAGAGAAGAATATAAATAATGAAATAGAACTAAAAATAAGAAAAGAGAAAATAAAATTATATATTGCTAAGATGGAATATTTGTTAGTAGATAAAATATTTACTTATTTAAAAAGATATGAAGAAAAAGACCTTAAAGATATAGAAATAATATCTTATTTAATGAAAAAATATGGTTATGATAAAGATTTACTTTACAAAATATTTGATGAATATTCCGAAAAACATAGAAAAATATTCTTTGGAAGCTAAAGATATTTTGGAGAAACAATTATCAGCGTAGCCGTATTCATCATTTTTCAGTTTCAAGCCAACCACATCATTATTCTCCCCTACCTGGAGGAACTGGTTCATATATCCCCAGTGCATGGCAGGTAGGGATAAAATTATAATATTTTTATAATTTAAAATTTTTATATCACAAAATTCCTGAAATATAAATGAATGAAATTATTGAAGAATATAAAGTATGGTTAGAAATACAGGGAAAATCTAAAAATACAATAAAAACATATTCAGGTATAATAAAGAGGTTTTTAGAATTCCTAATAAATAATGGAATAATTATTACAGATACAAAATCTATTAATAATTCTTTAGATAAAAATTTAATCCTAAAATTTTTAGCTGAAATAAAGGTTAAGAAAAAATTGGATTCAAATTCATTAAGATTATATGTTAGAGCTCTATCATCATTTTTAAAATTTTTAGATAATGAAAGTTTGGCAAAACAAATAAAAGCTCCAAAGGTAGATAAAAGATTGCCAAAATTTATTACATATGATGAATTAAATAAATTAATAGAAAATGCTGAAAATTATAGAGATAAACTAATTATTAAATTCCTATTTTATACAGGAGTAAGAGTTTCAGAATTAGTAAAAATAAAAAAGAATGATATAATTTTTGAAGAGGGTTTTGTAAAAGTATATGGAAAAGGGGGAAAAGAAAGAATAGTACCAATACCAAAAGAATTATTAAATGAATTAAAGGATTATATAAATAAAATAAATACTGAAAATATATTTCCATTATCATCAAGACAAGTAGAAAGAATTATAAAAAATATTGCAAAAAAAGCTGGAATAAACAAAAAAGTAACTCCACATGTATTAAGACACTCTCTTGCGACAACATTATTATCAAAAGGTGTTGATATAAGATATATACAAGAAATACTTGGTCATAGTTCATTAAATATTACACAAATATATACTCACGTTGTTCCAAGTCAATTAAAAGAAATATATCAAAAAATATTCGAATAATTATAAAATAAAAACTGCAGCAGATACAACAGTTGTATAATCCTTTACAGTAGCTTTTTTAAATATTTCAAATTCCTTATCTATTTCTATATTATACATAGACTTTAACATATTTTTTGCCATATTTTTTGCATATCCTTCCTCTTTTCCAGTATAATATCCATGGTATTCTGTAAAATATCCATTATATTTTTTATCCTTAGGTAATGCTACTCCAACTGATGAAAATATTTCTTTACCTTCTTCATTTGAAGTAAATCTAGATAAAACACAAAATACAATCTGACCTGCCTTTAAATATTTTAATCCTTCATCTATGTCTATAATTTTTATATTTGGCGGTGCTATACTTGATACTGGAACTAAATTAAACTTCTCTATTTTTGCATCTCTCAATGCATATTCAAAACTTAATAATGGATCATCTGATATACCTATACCAGAAGTAAAGAAAACTTTTTTTGGTACTAGACTCCGCGGGTTCATAAAAATAAAAATTAATTTTATAATTTATAAATTATCTAGAAGATGAAGCTAACCTTTCTAATTCTAATTTTTTCTGTATTGCAAAAGATTCTACAGAATTTTTATATGCATTTATTATTTCTTTTGCCAATGCACTTGCCATATCTTTTTTATTCCTAGAATTATGATATGCTCCCCAAACAATATGTCTTATAGCAAGATCAATTCTTCTTAAAGGTGAAATATCCACTGCCTTTGGATATCTTGCGCCACCCATTTCTATATTTGTTATTTCTTCTCTTGGAGCAGCATTTTCTATTGCTTTTGTTAATACTTTTATTGGATTTTGTTTTGTTTCCTTTTCAATTATTTCAAATGCCTTTATTAATATTTTTAATACTTTATAATATTCTCCAGAAGCATAATATGATGTAAACTTATGTTTTCTACCATAGTGACCTGGTGTCATTAATCTACCAATTAATCTTTCTATAATTGGTATATTTTTTCTTCCAAATCTTCTATTTTGATATCTACCATTTGTCTTTGGAACAATATATGGCTTTAAATTCATAAATGCCCTTAAAGTTTCATCTTCTACATCTATTTCATATTTCCATCTTCCAAGGAATTTTAAATCATTAATATCATTTACCATTAAAAATAATATTAAAGAATAAATTAAAAAATTATTCTGATTCTTTTATTGCCTTAACCAATACTGGTATTAATGTTAGTACAAATAATATTACAAAGCCCCATGCAAATATACTTTCTACACTTGCTGAAATATTTGAATATCCAACAGTTAATACTGATAGTGATGATATAACAAATATTGAATATATAAATACTTGGATAAATGGTTTTACATTTTTATAATATGTATTTTCACTTATATTTTCTGTTATATATTTCATTACAATTAATCCAATTGATAATATTACAAATACACCTATAATATTATCGAATAGTGTATATTGGAATCCTAATAATTCTAAAGAATAATATGTTATTATCCATACAAATCCTAAGAATAATAATAGTTTCAATAATTCTGCTACATATTCATTATAACCTTCAATTAATATATATAGATATGATGTAAAGAATATGGAAAATATTACACCCGCTGCTATTATTAATACAACTATTGATATTAATAATAATGTTGAAGAAACTGTCATTGTCAATTGTACTATATTAGATATGTAATAATACTGATTTGCTGTTAATACACTTGGCATTAATGATAATATACTATTAAATACTAATATTCCCAATATTATTCCAACCAAATATGATAATAGGACTGCTACATTTATTTCTGGCATTTTGCTAAATGTTGATTTTAATTTTTCATATACACTCTCTATTTTTATGTATTTTGCAAATAGCCAGTTCAATACTTTATATACTATCCATCCAATAAAATAACCTATTATGCCACCTAATACTAAAAAACCAATATAATAACCTATAGATATAAATAAGTCATATACCATTTATTTTTTATATAATAAAATTATATAAATATTGTTTTTGTTATCAAAAAATAACGACTATTTATCTATCTTTTCTATCTTCTAGCTTTTTCTATCTTACCCTTCCTTAATAATTCTAAAGGCTGTCCATTTACTAGTATTACCTTATATCTTACTCCTGGTATTGAACCTATAGTTCTTCCCTTTGGTCCCCCTATTCCAACTATTAATACTTCATCATGTTCATCAATATATTTTATTGCCTTATCACCTGGAGCAAAAGCTGTAACAATTTTTCCATTCTTCTTTAATTGTACTTTTACACACTTTATCATTCCAGAATATGGCTGTCTTTTTTCAATCTGTACTTTTTCTAATACAATTCCTGATGCCATTGGACTTCCTTCCAGAGGATCATATTTCTCTTTTAATTTTAATATTCTTCTCTTCCATTCTTTCTTACTCCATCTAAATTTTTTCCTATTTTCAATTAATTTTTTAGCAGCAAATAATCCATTAGCCATTCTTTAATATAGATATAACAGAAATTTTAAATGGCTTTTTCAATAACAAACCAACTTCTTCATTTGAATAATTCAATATTTCTACTTCAAAATTGCCTAACTTTTGATAATATTCTATATCCTTTTTTATATTTTCAGGAACATTCTTTGCTAAAAATACTTTTTCTACTTTTCCTCTTTTAATCATTTTCAAAGTTCTATTATATCCAATAATTACACTTTTCTCATCAACAATTTTCTTTCTTAAATCATCAAATGTTACCATAAAATTTATCTATATAAAAAATATTTTTATTCCTTATCTTCCTTTTTATTTCCTACAAAATATATATCATACAAACCTGTACCCAAATATATTGGCTGATTCATTATAGAATTATCTATTCCACTTAATACTTTATCAGATTGTCCCATTATTGAAGACCTAACAAATATAGAAACTGGTGTTTCAAATGCTGCTTTTGATAACGTAGATTCTTTTTCTGCATGTAATCCATATCTATTTATACCTAAATATGTACCATACCATGTTAACATATCTGCTACTAACATAAAGTGTCTTACATTTACATTAAGACCCTGCTGTTCATATAATTTAACTAATTCTTGTAATATTGCAGCCCTAGTAGCTTCTATTCCAAATACTTTTTCTATTTCCCTTAGATCATTTGTATATACTTTTGTATAATCTACTTCAGGTATTTTCATAACTTCTAATAAATTAGATCCAACAGTATATATTACATATTCATTATCTTCTTTCTGTATAGTTACATCTTTAATTCCTTTTATCCCTTTTATTAATATTTTCTTTACCATTTCTTTAAGCAAATATAATTCCCTTGCAGATAATTTAGGAGCAGTTATATATATTTTTTGTTTATCATTTTCAACCCTATATTTCTTTATTTTCTTTTTTAATATTCTAAATACTTCATCAAATGTTAATTCTTCTTTTTTTAATTTTTCTTTATCCAAAACAATTATTATCTTATTTTCAAATACATCCAATGTTATTGATGATAATAAATCTTCCAATAATAATTCCTTTATCCTTTTTGCAACATTTTGAGCTACATTTAAATCATTTTTATACTCATCCAATAACCTTATTATCATATATTTTCTCTTCATTTTCTTTTTTGCATCAGTTATTTCAGTAATTCTAGGTAAACCCAAAGAAACCTGCTGAGCAGATATACCTACAAAGTGGAAAGATCTCAATATCATTTGTGTAGTTGGTTCTGCAATTGATTGAGCAGCAACTATACCAACAGGTTCACCAGGATCTATTATAAAACTATATGAGAAATCTTCTACAACTTTTCTTAATTTTTCATCTTCTATTTTTTCTAGATCCTTTTTTATTTTTTCTGGTAGTTCCATCTTTATTATTTTCTACATAAGGTTTTAAAATTTGGGCCAGTAAATTTACATCTAATTTTCCATTTATTGATTTATGTACTGCAACACCATCTCCTCCATAAACAAATTGTACAATTCTATTATAAGCATCTCTAACAGTTAAATCATCATTTACATGAAGATCATATAAACTTAATACTAGTCTTCTATAGAAATATCCAGATTGGGCAGTTCTTATTGCAGTATCCATTAAAGAGTCTCTACCAGGTAATGCATGGAAGAACATTTCCCATGGTTTTAATCCATCTCTAAATGAACTTATTACCCAACCATGATATTTTGGATGATATATATTTTTCTCAAATATTGTTAAATTTCTTCCTCTATAACCAAAATCTATAAATCTTCCTCTAAATGCTTGAAATCCTAAAGATCCAGCCATTTTTACAGCATCCTGCCAATCACCTCTCGCACCAGTTACAGACATAATATATGTACCTGTATCCTTTTTCATATATTTTCTAAGAACATCCTGTATTTTTGTAACACTTTCAGATATTACTTGCATAGATTTTAATTCATATGTTTCCTGTAAACTTCTACCAGCAATTCTTTCAAGTGTTCCCTCAGTATATTGTTTATATAAATCATCTACTGTTTTTTGTGTATCATCTATTATCTTTCTTATTTCTTCTTTTGCTTCTTCTGGTAAATCGAAGTCTGAAATAGACATTGAAATTCCCAAATTATATTGATAATATATTCCTAACAAACTATATTTTTGTAATAAATCTGTTACATATTCTTTTCCATATAATTTATATAATACAACAAATAATCTACCTTTTTCCGCCTTTATTAAACTTGAATCTAAATATCCTCTAACTATCATTCCATTTTCTATCTTTATTTTATCATTTTCAAAGTTAAAGTTATCTGGTAAAAATACAGAAGCAACTTCTTTTCCAGTTAGATAATCTCTTCCTTCCTCTTTTGCTTTTTTAATAATATTAGATAACTTATCTAAATCTTTATCATTAGCATTTGACATATATACCAATTGTGCGGCTTGATTAATTGGTATTTTTACATCATCCTGTGTTATTAAATATAATCCTGTTATCATTTCTTGAATCATACCAACAATAAAGTCTCCATATCTTGGAGTAATATAATTATTTGATATTTCTGCTAAAAATTCTGTCTCTGCCCTTGCTTCTTCACTTCTTGGCAAAAATATATTCATTTCATCTCCATCAAAATCTGCATTATATGGTTTGCATATTATTGGATTTATCCTAAAAGTATTTCCTGGAAGTACTTTAACATAATGTCCCATCATTGATAATCTATGTAAAGAAGGATATCTTAATAATAATACAATGTCTCCATCCATTAAATGTCTTTCAACAATCCATCCTGGTGCAATCATTGAAGCAAGTGTTTCTTTATTTTCTTCAGTAATTACTCTTTTTCTTCCATCTGGTGATATTACATAATTTGCACCTGGATATTTTTCAGGTCCATTCAATATATATTCCTTCATTTTTTCAATGTTCCATTCAGTAACTCTTTCAGGAACTGTTAATGTTTTTGCAACATATAATGGTATTCCAACTTCATTTGGCTTTATTTTTGTATCTGGAGTAATAACTGCCCTTGAACTATAATTTATTCTTTTTCCAAGCAAATATCTCCTGATTATTCCTTCTTTTCCAGATATTCTTTCAACTAATGATTTTAATGGTTTTCCCCATTTATGTTGAGCCTTCGGGACATATGGTAATGTATTATTGAAATATGTAAATATATGATATTGTAATAAGTTATATATATCATCTACAATAACTTGTGGGGCTCCTGTTGTTATATCTTCCTTTAATCTCTGATTTGTTCTTATAATATCAACTAATTTATGAGTTAAATCATCCTCTGCTCTTTCACCAGTTTCTAAAACTATTGAAGGTCTCATTGTTACTGGAGGTACCGGTAAAACTGTTAATATCATCCATTCTGGTCTGGAAAGTGATGGATCAAATCCAATTAATGGTAAATCTTCATTTGGTATTTTTTCAAATATTGCTCTAATTTCAACAGGATACATTCTTCTTTCATTTTCCTTATCTTTAACATAAAAATAAAATGGCTTCCTAAATTCTACTTTTGGATTTTCATATCCACATATAGGACATTTTGACCTTTTTTTAGCTTTAGAATATACAAACTTAACTATAAATTTATATAATCTATTCCATCTTTTTGAATTCTTATATTTTTCTATTCTATTTAATGCAAATTCTCTCTCTTCTTTTGTTAATTTTACATGACCACAATTATGACAAACAGCATTTATTAATTCTTTAACAATTGGCAAAAATTCTGGATGTAATACTGGTCTTGCCAATTCAATATGACCAAAATGACCCAAACATTTTCCTGCAGTTTTTCCACATGTTTCACATACAAATGTTGGATCTACTACTCCCAATCTTAAATCCATCAATCCACCCCTTATTGGAGTCCCATCTTCATCATATAACTCTGATACAATTATTTTTGCTGCAGACATTTTTCTTATTGTATCTGGACTTAATAGAAAATATTGGATTTCAGAAATTCTTTTGAAAAATATGTCGTTCATCATTAAAACTTATAGTCCAACTTAAGTCTAGGCCAAATTCCAAGAGAAATTAATTCATTTAATAATAAGTAGAATGCATAAGAAATTTTAACTTTTGATATTTTTTCAGTTTCACCACAAACAGGACAATAAACTCTATTTCTTATATTGTCTTCAACAGCAAGAGAACCACATTTTTCACAAACATAAACAGTTGTATCATCAGAAGAAAATAGTTCCCTTAATAATATAGAAGCACCATGAGCAGCAAGAACTTCATGTTCCATTTCACTAAATCTCAAACCGCCCTTCTTTGATTTACCCTCTGTTGGTTGTCTTGTTAATAATGTAACAGGACCTGTTGCTCTTGCCTGTAATTTATTCTTTGCCATATGTTTTAATCTTAAATAATAAAGACTTCCAATAAATATTTTAACTTTAAATTCATCTCCAGTTAAAGGATTATATAATGTTTCTGTTCCATCTTCTCTAAATCCTAAGGATAGTAATTCTTTCCTTAATTCTTCTTCACTTTCTCCATACCATGGAGTCCCATCAACATATCTTCCATTCAAACTTCCAACTTTTCCAGCAAGTAATTCTAATAATAAACCAACAGTTTGTCTTGATGGAATTCCAGCAGGAGAGAATATTATATCTGGAACAAGACCTGAAGATGACCACGGCATATCAGATGGATCAACAATCATTCCTAAAACACCTTTTTGTCCATGTCTTACAGAAAATTTATCTCCAAGTTCAGGAATCCTTAGATCTCTTAATTTTATTCTAACAAGTAAATTTCCATCAGCAGATTCTGTTATTATAACCCTATCTACCCATCCTTCTTCTCCGCTACCAGTAGTTAATGAAGAATCTTTTTTTCTTAAACCAGTTGCAATAGATTCGGAAGTTAAACCAATGAATCTTGGAGGTGATACTCTACCAACAAGGACTTCTTCAGGTTTTACATATGATTCAACACCAACAATTCCATCTTCTTCTAAATTTTTATATTTATCTTTTCCTCTATATAATTCAACAGATGGATCTGGAATTGTAATTTCGTCTTGTAATCCTCCAGAATATCTTAATCTCTCTATTTCATAAGATCTAAAATATACAGATCTAAATAAACCCCTATCTATTGAACCTTTATTCATGATAATTGCATCTTCAATATTATATCCTTCCTGTGTCATTACAGCAACAATTACATTTTGTCCTATTGCATAATCATCCTTAAATATATTAAAAGAAAAAGTCCTAGTAATCGGGTATTGTGGATAATATAAAACAGATATATCTGTATCAAATCTATTATGGAAATTTAATGAATATATAGCATGAGCCTGTCTCTGTGGTCTAACACCTCTATTTAATCTTGCAGATTGATTTCTATTTGAAAATGGAACTAAAGATGTAGCTATACTAAATATTACTAAAGAAGATAATTCTAAATGAGTTGTATTTTCTTTTATATCTTCAGGATATAATGCAACATTTAAATTTTCTTCTTCAGCAGGATCAACCCATTCAATTATACCTTCTTTTTCTAAATCAGACCATTTTATTTCTCCTCTCTTTAATTTTTCAATATGTTCTTTTGTTAATAAAGGTTTTCCATCTTTTACAACAATTAAAGGTCTTAATATCCTTCCCTTTCTTGTTAATATTTCTATAACATTTCTTGTTTCATCAAAGTATATATTTACAAAATATGGAATAATACCTTTTCTTCTCTTTTCTTTAAATTCTTCAATAAACTTATTAGCATCATCAACATATCCAACAAAAATACTATCTACATAAACCTCATATGCCATTTTTATTTTTTATCTGAAATATTTTTAACTATTGGCCTTAATCCTATATCCTCTAATTTCCTAATTAATTCATCTTTATCAACTTCCTCAAAACTTATTTTTGATAATATTGTTTGATTTTTTCTTAACCCGGTTTCATGACCTTCTGGTGTTTCTATTAAATCTAATCTCCCCCAATGAGTACCATGAACCATTCTTGCTTCTAATAATTCAGCTTCACTTGATATTGAAGAAACAACCCTTGTTAAATGAGATAAGACAGAAATTTTATTAGTTCTATCAAGATTTTGTGCAATTCCAGTTCTATTTCTTGTCCATTTTCCAACAGCCATTGCATTTTCAAATCTTTCAGTAAATATTTTTGATCTAAATATAGATGTATATGATGGTATCTTCCCTCTTTTTACTAATCTTTCATATTGATACATTGCATCTGTCATCAATGTTCTTAAAGTAACTAAGAAAAGTTCTCTTAATAATTCTCCGGGTGTTCTAACTATCTTATTTGAAAAATGATCTTTTATATCTTCATCAATTTTTTCATGAGCTAATAATAATAACTTTCTTGCCATCTTCAATAAATTGTAAGCTTTTAATAATCTATCATTTGGTGATGTTCCAATATTTGGTAATAATAAATTATCTAATATTGATAATAATTTTTCTCTTTTAACTTCAGGAGATCCAGTTAATTTTAATTTATCAGCTAAATATCTTATTGCATCTTCAGAAGTTTTTATATCTTGAAATTCCAATAAATTAATATATACTTCTTCAAAATCATCTCCTTCAGAAATTAATTGATTTATTTCAACATCCTTTTCTAAACCTAGAGCCCTTACCAAAGGTATTAATGGAATCCTTTTATATTTCTCAAATGTTAAGTATAATAAACCATCCTTTGTCATTTCCATTCTATGAGCCCTTAATTGGGTTAAAGATTCTGATAACAAATATCCACTATATTTTATAGAACCAGATTCTCTTTGAACATAAAATTTATTTGTACTAAGTTCTTCAGATAATATAATTAATTTTTCATTTCCATTAATAATAAAATATCCACCTCTATCTGTCGGATCCTCCCCAATTCTTATCAATTCTTCTTCAGACAATCCATAGGTATTACAATATTTTGATCTAACCATTATTGGCAATCTACCAATAGCTACCTGATATTTACTTTTAAATGTTTCATTTTCATATACAGAAAATTCCATAAATACTGTTCCAGCATATGTAAGTTTTCTGATCCTAGCTTCTATCGGATATATTAATCTAGAAACTCCCTCTTTTTCCATAAAGTCTGCCTTCCCCAACCATATTCTTTCTATTTTAAACTGTAAATCTTTTAATCCTGGAGCTAATAATCTTGGAGAAAATGTTCCCAATTCTCTTCCAATCTTTGTCATTTCTACATCAACAAAGTATTCAAAGGACCTGAGTTGTACTCCTAACAGATCATTTTCTTCTAAATATTTATAGAATAAGATATAATTATCTATATTATTAGCCACTTTTTATTTATATATATGATATCCTTATAAGTTTAATCTTCAACAACAACCCTATAATATATTTCTTCTCCAATCCATGGATTATTTCTTATAATCTTAACAATATCCCCTGGCTTAGCATTTAGATTCTTTAACGCAGGATCTGAGATTTTAATCTTTGGTAAATCTGATAAAGATACTTTATACTTTTCTAATAGTTCTTTCTTTTCTTCTTCAGATAATATTATATGTTTTGGTACTAAATAATGTTTTGTTATATCAATTTCCGATAATTCTCTCAAACTTTTTTTAGGTTGATTAGCCTTAGAAGTTTTTTTAGATTTAGGCTTTTTAGTAGATTTAACCATTTATTTATTTTTTATAAAAAACTTATAACTTTACCTCTCAGATATTAGAAATGGGTAGAGTAGCTATATTAACAAAACCTTATTTACAAGATTATAGGATAATAAAGTTAAAGGAAGAAATAAAAAATTATAATAACATTGAAATAGTTGATATAGAAAAAGAAAATATATTTCCATATAATGGGAAAATATTGAATTATGATTTATATTACTTTTTTGTCGGATCAAATTTTTTATCAGATATACATTTTTTAGCAAAATATCTTAAACAAAATGGAAAAGAAGTAATAAATAAAATACATGTTAAAGAATCTATAATATCAAAAACATTATTTTATAGCATTCTTAATAAATATATAGAAATTCCAGAATTCACAAAAATATATTCAATAGATAATATAGAATACGTAATAAATAAAATAGGCTTTCCAATGGTAATAAAGCATCAATTTATTCATAGGGGGGAATTTGTATATAAAATAGATAATGAAAAGGAACTGTATGATTTTTTAGAAAAATATTTATTAGAAAAAAGAATAAACATAAAACATTTAATATTTCAAAAATATATACCTTATGAAAGAGATATAAGAGTAATTTTTATAGGAAAACCAATTGGTGCAATGGAAAGAATTAATAAAAATAGTTTTAAGGCAAATATTAGTAGAGGTGCATATGGAAGACCATATAAATTGGATGAAGAAATAATAGATATTGGATATAAAATTATGGAAAAATGTGACTTACAAATATTCGCATTTGATCTACTATTAAAAGATAATCAATATTATTTAATAGATTTACATCATATATTCCAATATGAAGGATTTGATAAATATTTAAATAAAAATATTACAAGAGAAATATTAAATTACTTAAATGAGATTAGTAATAAAAGCTAAAGGAAATAAATTAATAAAAGCAACACATAGAAGTACTTTAGAAATTACTAAGGACAATTATTTAACTGAAAGAGGGGATTGCATAATAGGTATAAGTGCAAATTACTCTGTAAAAGATTTACCAGAAGACCTCAAAGATCATCTATTAAATGAAGGAAAAATAAAGATTGTAATTAAAGTTGATGATTTAATAGATGATATAATTGCATATGGTTCAAAAAAATTATTATTAACAAGTGATAGAAGTATTGTTATAAGAAAAAGCAATTATATTGATGATAGAACTTTGGCAATAAATTCAAATAAGAGTGCTATTGATATTGATAGAAGATTGATAGAAAGATTAAGGAATGAAAGGGATATGGAATTTATTATATACTACTAAAAATATTTATAAAGAATAAAATGTTTATCCTTAATTATGAAAAGGAGGGGTATAGATATGGCTGTACAGTTAATATTTGTAATAATAATAATGTTAGTAGTAGCAGTTGTTGTAATTAAGTTATTCCAGCAGCAATCATCAAAGATTAGTACGATATCAAATACACAAATACAACAGGCAGTTT
Organism: Candidatus Nanopusillus sp.; assembly: GCA_028275775.1. Lineage (GTDB taxonomy): Archaea > Nanobdellota > Nanobdellia > Nanobdellales > Nanobdellaceae > Nanobdella. The sequence continues at coordinate 15,842 of JAPWTZ010000004.1, read as the reverse complement.
CAGATTGTTCAAGTTATTGTTCAAGTTCACCAACAACATTTTGTACAAAGTATGAAGATATAGGAAATGGACTTGTACAAGTAAGTCCGGGATATTATATTTGTTCAAATGCTGTCCCATGCAGTGTATTATTACAATTATATGGAGGTTCTTCTAGTCAATGTCAATATGAAGGATATACAATAACACCTCTAGATTGTATGTATCTAGAATGTCAAAATTATATTGATAATTTATATTATAGCCCAGAACAAGCAACAAGTTATGTATTCGGAAATTATTCTTCCACTACATCATTTAATGTAGCATCTGGACAAGCAAATATTCAAATTTCTTCTCCATCTTCAATATTAAATCCAGGTCCAGTACAATGTTCTGCACAATTACCAACATGGATTACAAACCAGGTATTTGGTGCATTATTAAAGATTATTAACTATTATAATACTGCAGATGGATGTAATTTGAATTTAATAGTTAATAATGGAGTATTAACAGTAACTGGAAATTGCGCAGCATTGGGTATAAATAATAATGCCAATGGAATGCCATTATGTCAATTCTTATTGCAAGTACCATATTCCCAGTTAAATAATATACCAAGCACAACAAGCTAATGTAATGAGTTTTTTTGAATATTTTTATAATAATTTTAATTTAATAAAACTAAGAGCTCCTGGTCCAATATATAAAAAATATGCATTTCATTTATGGTTAAATAGACTAAATACAAATCCAGATAATATATTCTCTTCCGTAATAACTCTTATATTATTTTCTATAATCATATATTTTATTTTAAGTTTTGTAAGCTTTCAATTTGCTTTTTCTTTGTTAATATCTTTATTAATTTTATCATTCTATTTCGCATATTATCCAATATTCTATACACAAGTAGTTAGAATTCAGGTAACATCAGAAATTGTATGGATAATTCTATATTTATCATTATATCTAAAAAGAAATCCTAATTTAGAGAATGGAATAAAATATGTAGCATATTATATGAGAGGTTATATTGCAACAGACTTTAGATCATTATTATATAACTTAGAAACAAATAAATTTAAAGATATAGAATCTGCATTAGAATATTATCAGAGAAGATGGTTTTATTTAAGTCCAGATTTTGTATATGCAATGACACATATTGTAAACATTAAATATAAAACATCTATTGATGATATAAATAAATTATTAGATAGAATTTTGGGATGGGTATTAAAGAAATCCCTAGAAAAATCCCAGTTATATGTAGATGCTTTAAAAGAACCAGCAACAGTTATAGTATCTTTCTTAGTAATGATGCCAATAGTTAGTTTGATGATGTTACCAATAATATCCGTATTTTTATTAAATACAGTAAGTTTCTATTTCATAGCATTTTCATATATAATAATTTTACCAGTTATTACATTTTTAATAATTCAAAATTTCTTATCAAAAAATCCATTTGCATTTTCTGTTCCAGATTTATCCTTAGCAAGAGATTTACCAAAACCTGGAAAATTTAAAATTGGAAATAAGGAAGTTCCAGCAATAATAATTTCAATAATATTAGGATCAATTGCAGTTTTGGGAATATATCATTTAGTTTCTCTAGCTATAAGGATTACATTTATTCCACAAGGATTTTTGAGTGATTATTTAAATATAGTTTATCAGGATAGAGCATTAATATATTCTGTTTTAACTTTAACATTACCTTTAGGATTGGGTTTAGGTATAGGATCTTATTATTATTTAACATCTTTCCAAAAAGTTAAAAAAATATATCAAATTGAAGAAATAGAAAATGAGTTTCCAATTGTTGTATATGAATTTGCATCATTATTGGAAGATGGATATCCATTTGAAATAGTAATTGAAAAAACATATTATAATTATAAAATAATAAAATCATCTGGAGTTATGGAAAATTTCCTAAAAACAACATTATATAATTTAAGAAGAGGTTATGATTTAGGTACTTCTATATTTGATCCAAAAATTGGCTCATTAAATTTATATCCATCAAAATTAGTAAGAGAATCTATGCAATTGTTAGTTACTTCTGCATCAAAAGGTCCTGAAGTTTTATCAAAGATTGCATATAATATATCAATAAACTTAGAAAATGTAAATAACATAAGATATAGTGTAAGAAAAATATTAAATGAAATAATTGGATTAATAGATATGACATCAAGAGATCTAGTACCATTAATTTCTGGAATGGTTACGGTCTTTAATAATGGAGTAGTTTCAATGCTTTTTGCACTTGCATATTTCTTTCAATTAATAGACCAATCTTTTGGCCTTGGTGGAGGAACAAACTTATTCAATTTCATTGTAAATACATTTAATCTATATAATTTAATACCACCAACATTTTTTGAAGCAATAATTGGTATATTTTTTATAGAATATGTAATAATAACTTCATATATGAGTGCTGGAATAAAATATGGATTTGATAATACAATGACATCATATTATATAGGTAGAAATTTATTATTTGGAACAATATTTTATGTAATATTTTCAATAATAGGAATATTGATAGTATATACAGTATTTGGCCCATATTTACCAACAAATATACAATTATGAAATTGCAACAATCAATATATTGGATTATAATAACTTTTATATTAATTATAGCTGCTAGTTTATTTTCTTTTTATTATATTTATAATATAAAAAATAATTTGAGTGGAAATAATATACAAACAATTAATTGCCAACAGTTAGAAAATCTATATAATAAAAGTTTTCAGGAAATAATTAATATTAAAGTATTTCTTAATGAAAATTGTACAATAAATGGAATAACAATACCTGCAGGCTATAGAATTATATATATTTATAACGGAAGTATTAATTATATATGAAGAATGATATAGCAATAGATACTGTATTTATTATTATAATAGCAATAATATCTGTTGCAGTTATATTAGATATTATTTATACAAAGTTTTTTGGCAATTCTCAAGCATATTATTGTCAAACATTAATATCACAAGGTGGTTTTTCTCCATCATGTGAAAAATATTATCCTTCAGCAATAAATGTTATGTATACAAATGAAAGTAATGATACAATTTATTCAGATATAACAGGATTAATATTAAATTGCTACAATAATAATGTAAATACAAATAAATTATTTAATATATGTTATGATGTTTATATAGATGAGAATATTGTTCTTAATTCATCAATATTAATTCAATATATACAAAATTATACCACATTTAATCCAAATAATATTATATTTCATTTAAATAATAGTGATGGAAATATTTATCCATACAATAGTATATTTATAATATACAACAATAGTTATATTGTAATATGGCAATAAAGTCTCAAGAACTTCCAGTTAATTATACATTTTTAATAATTATAGGAATAATTGTTACAGTAGTAATTTTAGGAATAATATTTTTATTAAGAGGAAATATAACTTCTTACATTAGTAGTATAATGCCTAAATATAATAGTACACAAACTGTAGTAGAAACAAATGTAAATTCGATACAAGATGTTGCAATGGATGTAGTGGCATGTTATTATAAAAAAGCTCAGGGTCTTTGCTATTTAATTAACTATCAAGGAGAACCATTTACATGTCAGGATTTAATAAATAATGTAAGTAGTATAGATCCAAATGTAGTAATGCAAAATTGTAATTATAATATAAATCCTGGAGAATATATATTAATATATTCGGCAGGAAATTATGTTTATATTAATGTTCAAGGATAAAAATGGAAAAGTGGTTTTGGATAATTGTAACAATTATTGCTTTTGGATTGTCTTTATATTTATATTTTAAATTTTCAAGTATAAATAATCAAACTCAATTATTATATCAAGATATATCATCTTGCCAGAATTTGTATACAACAATTGAAAGAGTATGTTATTCAAATACTGGAACAGAAATTTATATTAATATTGAAATAAACAAGTATTTAAATTATATTTATGCAAATAATAATTTATTAAGTTGTTATATATATGATGAATACTACAATTATACATTGCCATGCAATGTAATAATAAATACAACAAATAGTATGATTCAATATTATACTTCTGGATTATTTTATGAATTATCATATGGAAATCCAAATGAAAAAATACCACTACTTGTTGAAAAAACTTCTCCAACAGAAGTAACAATTTATATAGAAAATCCAAGTTAAAAATTTTTAAAATTTTATAAATATTATTAACTCATAATGAAAAGATATCAATTAAATTTGCTTTCAGTAGCAATAATATTGGTAATTATATCTTTAGCTTTTATAATATATTATCAATATTCTATGAATATTAAAAAACAACAAGAAAATTTAATATTTGAAAATTTTATTAATAATTTACAAAATTTAGAGAATACAATAAATAGTATTCAAGGCACTACTTATGTAAAAGTTAATATACCAAATGGAGTTATATTATTTGCAAATGGTACTGAATTAATAATACAATATAATAATAACAATTATACAATTAATTTTTACAAGAATGTAACATTATATAATAATAATCAAAATGTAAGTTTTCTGTATCCAAACAATTATATATATCTTGTTAGTACAAATAATACTGTTTTTATTACAACAAACCTTCAAAATTCAATTACAATATTAAATGAATATTTACCAAATGGAACTCTTATATATATAACTCCAGAAAACAATCAAAACAATAATAATCAAAACAATGGGGGAAGTAGTAATAATAATGGAGGAAATAATCAAGGAAATAACAATAATAATATTAATCCAAATGCTCAATGTCTAGTTAAATATACTGGACAGGCAAGTTTTTTCTGGGGTGATGTAAATGGAAATAGCTATATACCTCCAATAGGGGATCAGGGAGATTGCGGAGATTGTTGGGCTTTTGCTAGTTCAAATGGAATTGCTTCAGTATATATGATAAGAAATAACGAACCAAATGAAGGATTACAATTATCTCCAGCATATCTAGCAATAGAATGTAATAATGGTTATCCAAATGCTCCAAGTTATTGCAAGTACAATAGCGGTTGTCGTGGTAGTGAGACTATTTTTAATGAAAATGGTATTCCCACAGCATCTGGTTTATATTATGGCATATATTATACATCTCAATACGGTATACCACCCGATCCTGGATGGAGCTATTATGAATCTACTTTAGGAAATCATTGTCCACAAGAAGAATATCAGAACTATGATAGCTATCCGGGTGATGTATGTAATTTTAATTATAATGGACCTAGCTCTCCATTGTATTATCCAAAAGATGTTATCTTTCTTTCACAAAATGGACCTTTATCCGATCAACAAATAATCCAAGATTTATTATGTTATGGACCATTAGTAGTTGCTGGATTGATGGGAGGGACAGGTGGATCTAATCCAAATATATATCCTGAAGAATATGTAACTTCGGGACATGTCATGCTATTAGTTGGCTATACCATAAATTCTCAACTATGTCAAGAAATGTATGGAACTCCTAAATGTTGGATATTTGAAAACCAATGGGGGGAGAGATCTGGATGCATACTTGTTGCTCAAAATGGTGAAATTGGTGTAAGCTATATATGTTATAGTTCTATATGCCCTCTTACTGCATGCAGCGAATATTATTTTAATTATCAGCTTTGCAATCAGGAACTAGAGCAAGAATTTTCTTTATCATCAGAATGGTCGTGTGGAGGTGTTTATTGGATGCAAGATGGATATGTATACGTACCATTTGATCAATCTCCTTATGGCTTATCATTTCCTTATGTAGTTGTAGCAATCCAAAATGTTACTCTCGCACAATAAAAAAATATTAATATTATTTATAATTATTTTTATATCTTTACTTTATAATATACATTCCATGATAAATCCATTAGCAGTTTATTGTGAATATGGTGGAGGAACATATTATACAAACAGCACAGGTTCTTATTGTATTGTAAATGGTACATATTTTGATGCTATACAATATTATGAAAACGAAGTACCTCCACAATATTCTTTTTGTGCCCATTATGGATTAATATATGTAAATAGTAGTTATTGTGAATATCCAAATGGAACATTGGTTAGTCCATATGCATTAATTCCTCCATCAGCATATGAAGATTTAATTATACTTCCAAGAGTATATTGTAATAGTTTATTAAATTGCTCAAATACTCCATGGTATTATCAACCATGTTCAAATCAGGTTTATCCATGTTTTAATCCACCATATATACCCCAATCTTATTTGACAGGTAATGCTTCTTATCAAACTATTTTATCTGCATATCAAAAAGAATATCAATGTGGATATTGTCCAGAAAACTTATCATTTGAAGGAGATTGGTTTAGATGTCCATATAATTATTCATTAAATCAATTATATCAAGAATTTTTACAGCAATGTCCACCACCAAATATTATATATATATCATGTACAGGAGTATTTGAATGCATAAATCAGACTCAAGTAAATCAAACAAATAATACCCAACAATTAATTTATCCACAACCAAATATAAGTAATAAAAGTAATAATGTTAACTTAATTTTACCAGTAGCAATAGTAATAGTAATTATAATAATAGGCCTAGTTATTCTTTTATATTATCTAAAATGAAAAATCAGATTAATACATTAGCATTTGTTATTATTATTTCAATAATAATTTTATTAATAATTTTGGTTTATTTATTATCAACCAGTTCTAGTTCTAAAATAACACAAACATATAATGTAGAAAATCAATATACATTAACAATTCAAAATAGCATTGATCTATTACCTTATATTTATGATCATAAAGTTAATTTATCCTATGCATTTTTATTATCCTATTTTTCATCTTCTGGAAATGATACATATTGTATAAATCAAAATATATGTACAAATATATCAGAAGATCTAATAAATTATTTTGATAGTATATATGGAAATAGATGGAACTTAACTATATATTTTATCCCACCAGTAACTGGATGGGTTGTTCAAATGTTTATAGTAGGTGGTAATATTGGAAATTGGGATCCTTGCTCAATGAATCCCCCTCCAGATCCAGATGGTACACAATGGTATGAATGGAATTATACATATTTCTTTGTAGATAATTATACAGAAAATATTAATATACCAGTAACTCAAACATTATATGGAGCAGGATGGGTAAATGCAACAGCGCCATTTCATCAGTCTCAATCAATAAGTTTGTGGGGATTACCAACATTATATAATGGAATGACTCAATCTCTAGCTGTACAAACTGGCTTGTGTACACCATTAACAAAAATATTTCCAAGTTATAATTTTACAAACGCTTCTGTATATTGCCCACAAGGTGAATGGAATTTATTCCCAAATTATGAAACCTTTAGTTATTCAATAACTCCACAACCAACTTTTTCATTACCACAATTCTTCTCTGGATGGGTAGGAATTGGAACTCCAGTAGCAGGTTTTCAATATTTAACAAGTATTCCTTACTATTATTATGGACCTCCAGTATATAAAACTGCTACCAATATAAATAGATTAGCAGAGTTTATAATCCCACAACAATATTTAAATAAGATATGTCAAGAAGAATTCGGTACAAGCTATTCAGGTCCTTCTCAGCAATGTGGAGGTCAGGAATTAATTGTTGGATCATTTTATAGAGGCATAGTAAATATACCTCCAAATTGTCAACAAGTATTTATAGATTATCCATGGCATGAAGTAGTAAGATTGTATATTTCTTTTTTAAATAAAAGTGGAGAACCAGATTATGTATTTTTAGCAGCAGATCCTTTATGTGAATATAATTTAAATGGAGAAACAATAGATTGTCCAACTGGTGTATTCGATAGTGTACAAAATGTAAATGGAATTATTGTTGGAAAAGAATGCCCTTTAGTTTATTTATTTAATCAAAATTCAAATGCAGAAGGAATTTATAGATTTAATATTACTAAATGGGTAATAGATGATAGAGCTCAAAATACATCTCAATTTATAATTTCCGCAGTATATTATGATCCTCATCCTGGAGGAAATGGTGTTGCAATGGCAAGAGCATATTGTATTACAGATAAAGGGAATGTGGAAGAACTAAATGCATATATGTATGAAGGTAGTGGAGAAACTATAAGTTTGGGATATCCAATACCTCCAAATACAAATATATATGTTTCTTATATTTATTTACCAATGGGTATACCATTCCTGGGCGGGTATCTAGTTGCTGAATTAACAGTATGGTAAAAAAAGAAGATAAAATTTTATTTTTTATATATTTAATATTGTTTTTACTTTTTACTTATATTAGCAACTTTAATATTAATATAATTATTTTCGGTACAGTATATTTGTTCTTATTATCTTTTATATTAAAAAATTCAAAGAATACATCTTTAATATATAAATTAATATTTCCATTATATATACCAATTGGAATCTTTGGAATTTACACCAATTTGCCTTTACCTTTTCCATTTCCATCAATATTTACTTATATAGTAAATTATTGGATATTTTATTTTATAGCATTTTCTATGGGATATTATCTATTTGAAAACAATTTATATATTTCAAAGAAATCATCAATATTTTATATAATCTCAATAATATTATTTATAATACAATTTTTCCTAGAACTTATTTATAATTCTGCAACTACAGATCTTGATGTAAAAATGAACTATATAATATCTTTGCTCATTAATTACTCATATTTACATCTTTATACCTTTGAAATAATATATACCTTATTATTTATTGTTTTTGCAATTTTCTTATTCTTAGTTATGTACTTTAATGGAAATGAAATATTATTATCAAAAACAAAAATATTTAGAATTATTTCTGAAATTTATAAATATAAAAAATACATTTTTCTATTAATATTTTCTATTATAATAATCCAAATCTTTATTTCATTAAATCAATTATTAATATATAGAAACTTAGTTATAAGTAGTTTAATTGGAAAATATTATTTATATATATATGAATCCTTAATACTTTTATCAATATATGAAATCATTATTTATATTTTAGTTTATAGAAATTTAAAATATAATATACCAACAAACTATTTTTTGCTTATAACAATGGTCTTAATAATATTTTTTGGAGAACTATATCTATTATATACAGATTTTACTTCTGCAGCATTACATACTAGATATTTAATTGCTTTATTATTTTTCTTTATGGGTATACATTATAAAATATTTAGAAACAGCAAAAAGGTAATAACAAAAGCTTTAGGTATTTCCATTGGTATTTTAATCTTATTACAAAATATAACTGGAGAATTCCTCGAATCAGTATTATTTGGAGGACCAAGTAGTATACATTTAATATCTATACCAAATATATTAATAGCACTTGGAATTATACATGGACTAGTAACACCTATTCTTATATTAACATTTATATATCTACATGTTAAATTAAAAATATGAAAAATCAGGTAGAAGTTATTTATGTAGTTTTATTTTTAACAATTGCAATATTAATAATCCTTCTATCTTTTTATGCATTAACATATAATTACAATCAAAATATTGTTTTTAATAGATTTACCTCTTTATCTACATTATCAAATTATTTTTTAGGATATTTACAAACATTATTAGCACAAACAGGTTATTCAGAATCCTATATAGCTGGAACAAATGGATGGGGAAAAGAGGAATGGGCTTCTTTTCCTCCAGGATGTATATTACCTCAACCATGTCAAAATGCGCTTCAATATTATAATAATTTATTATCTTCTGGATATGAAACTTTATTAACTTATGGGGATCAATATTTAACTACATATAAATATTACTATCCTTATAATATATCTTTCAATTTTTCAAATAATTATCAAGCAGGAATTATTGGAGATTGCAGTAATATAACTTCTGGAGAATATAATTATAATTTTCCAATTTATGTTCAAGGATTATATATAAATATTACAGGTCCTTCTTCTGGTTCAATAATTCCATATGCAACTACATCGAATATAACAAACAATCCTGCATTTTATTTATACAATTTAGCATATCAATTTTCTCAAAGTGGAGAATTTTCAGAATGTTCTTTCCAAGATTGTTATAATGAAATATATAATCATGTTACAACTAATAATTGTGTGCAAGCCTTTGAGCAATTTTCAAATAATCCTTATATTGAATGTAATGAAACAATAATTCCATATCAATGTATAGATATTCCTTTATGTAAAGCATGTTTATATCCTTGGGAAATTGCATGCAGGGTAATATTAAGATGCTCTGATAACCAATATAATGTATATTATAATGGCAATACATATCCACAAACAATAATAATTACTTCTATAGTTTTTTATGAAAATGTAACAAATCAATATTATCTAAATTGCATATATAAATGTACTGAAACATATAATTTAACAAACAATCAAGTAATATCTAAAAGTTGTACATTAGAAAGTCAACAATATTCATGTACACCCCTTAACGGTTGTGGTAATGTAAATACAAATCAACAAGATTGTGAAATAACATATACATTTCCATATTATTATTCAATACCAATTGAATGCTATATTTGCATAATTGGTTCTGCTCCATGTCCTGTATGTTTACCTGGTGCATGTCCAAATAATCCAACATGTCCACAAACTATACCCTTCCCAGATCAATGTGTACCGCAACCATCTGGTCAATCTTCATGTGGACAAAATGGTGGGGGTGGATCTGGCGGTGGAGGTGGAGGAGGTGGAAAAAACATACATATTAGATAAAAAATAAATGAAGGAACAATTATCTATAGTATTTATAACAATATTAATTGTATTATTTTTAGTTGGAATGATAATTTTATTAGCTATATTTTCTAATATAAATTTAACAAATTATAAAGAACAAACATCTTTTTCATATGAACAGGATATAATATATGATTTATTTTCTCCAAATTGTTTAGGATATCCAAATTATCCAGTATATTTTACAACATTAGAAAAAATAGAACAGTTTAACCAAACATATTATAATGAACTTCCAAATTGTACAATATTTCCTTATGCATTTAGAGCAGAAATAAATAATTATAGTTTTGGAATAATAAATTTTAATGGAAATTGCAATACATATGTATATCCAATTTCTATAGCTTATTCATTAGATTATATTAAATTAACCATATGTAAAAATTATTATTCAGATTTTTACTATTTTTTATATTATTTTTGTTTGAGTAACGAAAGTACTTCAAATCAAACATTTGTATTTCTATTTCCAACAAATTTATCTGGAAATATTACATGTACAGAAAATACAAATGGAAATATTATATGCAATTATATACCATGCTATTCAATAAATAATATTACATTTTATCAATTTGTAACAGTATATTTAGAAAGAATTAATCAAACATATTTTAAGATTGCATAAATTTATTAAAAATTGCTATTGATTCAATAACAATTTTTGCAGCTAAATTATCACATACTTCATTTGAAAATAATTCTACTAAATCAAAACCAATTAAATTAACATTCCTTAATTCCTTTATAATCTTAAAATAATGATATGGTCTAATTCCAATACCTTCCAACCAATGTCCACATCCTGTATCAAATACATCTATATCAATTGAAATATATACATTTTTATTTTCTAATATATTTGATATTTCTCTCGATATTTCTTTTATATTATCCCAAATATATAAAGGATCATAATATTTTATCCCCCATTCTTTTATTATATTCTTTTCTTCAAATGATAGATTAGATATACCAACAAAAATAATTTTTTCAGGTTCGATATAATTTTCTTTTATTAAATGATAAATAAAACTTTGATAATTTGGATAAGGATCTGGATGAATATCTGGATGTGCATCAAAATATAATAAATAAAAATCTTCCCAATTTTCTTTAACAATTTTTAATATTGGATATGTTATTGAATGATCTCCTCCCAAAAATATATATTTTTTATCTTTCCTATATATTTTTTTAATTTCATTATATATTTTTTCATATAATTTATCTAGATCTTTTATATCTTCTAAATCTATATCACCATAATCATATATTTCTTCCATATTTATATCCCCAAATATTGGAGAAAATATTCTATATGATGCATCTCTAATTGATCCAGGTCCCTCAATATAATTTTTTATATGAGATAAACTACCAATTTCAGATGGGATTCCTACTATTATCCATTTTGATTTATCATATTCACCCTGAGCATGTGCAAACATTAAACTAAAATAATTATCATACTTATATTTTTAATGGATAAAGAAAAGATGATTGAAGAATTAAATAATCAAATATTAAAATGTACTAGGTGTCCTTTATATAAATTTAAAACAAATTATGTTCCAGGAGATGGTAATCCAAATTCAAAAATATTATTTATAGGAGAAGCACCTGGTAGAGAAGAGGATAAACAAGGAAAACCTTTTGTTGGAAAAGCTGGACAAGTATTAACTGAAAATATAAAAAATATATTGAATATGGATAGAAAAGATGTATATATAACTAATGTTATTAAATGCAGACCTCCAGAAAATAGAGAACCTGAAGAAGAAGAAATAAAAGCATGTTCTATTTGGTTAGAAAAGCAATTAGAAATAATTCAACCGGATATAATAGTAACTTTAGGTCATTATTCAACAAAATGGATTTTCGATTATTTTAAATTAAAATTTTCTTCAATAACAAAATTAAGAGGAAAAATATTTAGAGTAAATAAATGGGGAAAAAATGTTACAATAATACCAACATTGCATCCAGCATCTACATTATATCATAAAGAATGGAGAGAATATTTTGATCAAGATTTTAAAACAATAAAAGAAATATTAAATAAGGATAAAAAGGAAGGAATATTAAAATTTATATGATGATGTTGCGCGCGACTGAATAAATGATGAATACACCTCCTCCCTGAAAAAATATAAAATAGTTAAAATATTAATTATTTATGGATAATATACAAGATTTAGAAAATCAATTATTAGCTCAAATAAGAAATTTATTATCACAAATAAATAATAATATTTTGCAATTACAAAGTTTAAATGAATATGAAAAGAATATTAGTGGAAATTATTACTATTTATATAACTATCAAGTACAAGAAATTAATAATTTAATAAATTCAATGAAATTATTAATAAGTATTTTAGAGAGTATAAAAGATTATATAGCATTATATTATAAAGAAATAAGCGGAAATCCATATATAACACCAAATATAAAAACAGAAATTATTGGACAAATAAATAATGGAATAAAAGAAGTAAGAAGTATGATTGATAAATTATTTATAGAGATAGAAATACTAACTAATAATTTACAGTGATTTTAAATATTCTATCGAATATTTTAACATATCTTCATTTATATCTAAACCTTCAATTATATACCTAAATTTTTTCTTTGGAATTAAAATTTTAAATGGTTTTAATTTTTTATAATATTGAATCAATTCAAAATTTGAATTATATAAATAAATATCTAACGGTTTTAGACAAAAAAATGTATGAACAAATCCATCTTCAACATCTTTTTTTAAATCTAAAATATATATTGTATTCTTTTTTGGTAACTGAAACATTAAACCAATAAAAGATCTAATAGGACCAAAATATTTTATATTATATTTGTATTCCAATTTCTTTTATATATTTCTTTTCTATATTTTGCTTAAATTCTGTATATCCACAATATCCACAATGGTATCTATCTTCATGTTCTGCCATAAATCTTCCACATTTTGGACATATCTTTTTTAATCTAGTTACTTTATTACCCTCAACCTTATATAATCTTAATATTTTCAAATCTTTCTTTTCGCTCATTGTATAATTTTATTCCTTTTTAATATATGTTTTGGCTCTAATTTTTTCATATCTTCTTCATTCTGATATACATTTATAAATGCTTTTGATCTTTGTTTTCCAAATTCTGTCAATATTTTTTCTACTACAATTAAATTTTTGTCCTTTCCAATCATTGCAGAAACTTTTTCCCTTATATCATCTCTCTTTGGTGTTGGTTCATTTTTATGATCTATTAAAACAATAATTTCTTCCCTATTTAATAATTGATTATTTTCTCTACTTATTATTTTTAGTTCCATGTAAATAATTTATATGATATAATTTTTTAAAATAATGAATAACAATATTATAAAATGAATGATATTACTATAATGACTTATGGTTTATCATTCCTAATAGGATATTTTTCAGCAGATTATATAATTAAGAAATTTTCACCAGAATTCTTTATTGAAATTAAAACAAGGACAAAGGAATATAGAGCAAAAATTCATCATGTATATTTATCAATATTTGGGATAATACCAGCAATAATTGGAATGATTACATATTTATATGAATTATATATATTAACAACATTATTTTTAGGTGCTGCAATTCATGATGCAATATTAGAAATAAGAAAAAGATTAAAAAAATTAGATTATATTAAACAAAGCAAGTAATCCTACTATTAAACCTCCAATTCCAATTAAATTTATTGGAGATATTTTCTCAGATACTATTAATTGAGATTGGGTATAGTTTGCTATTACATTATTTGGTCCTAATACATATACTGTAACCTGAGTACTAAATGATGAAGAACCATATGTAGAATTACATATTACACCATATAATAAACTACTTATACCACTAGAAGCTCCTAAAATATTTATATCCAATTCTGCAGATCCATAAGGACTTATAGTAAATTCATTACTACTTATTCCATTTATACTATAATTTGTAACAATTGCTTTATCATTTGTAGTTGATGGAGTTGGAACTAGAGAACATTGAATATCTGTTGGTACTAAATTCTTTATTAGGACAGGATATTTATATTCTTGTCCAACATATAAACTTATTACATTTGATGCAACTGCTATTCCCATTATTGATGATTGGTTAGTTAAATAATTATAGTATACATAATTTTCATAGAATTCTGCATAATTATTTACTGATTGAATTTGTGTATTACATAATGATCCTGCACACATATATTGTTGATATACAAAGTTTGAATTACAATTTCTAGAGAATTGCGCTCCATTAAATATTATATAACATGTTTGTGCATTATCATCCACTATATTAAATGTTGTTAATGATTGTAATTGTGCCCCATTTGGTGGGGAAATTATATAACTTATTGGTAATATTATTGAATAATTATATATATATGTATTCCATCCATAAATTGTAAATGTTATATTATAATCTTGCGGAGAACAATATGGGTTTGTTATATTAATTTCTACATTTAAGTAACCTACTTGATTTGTATTTAATGAATTTATTTGACCACCAGTATTTAATATTTGTATACAATTTGAATTATAATATATATTTTGTACAGAAATATTTTCAGCAGGTACTGGTCCTGTATTTTGTACTGCTAATGATATATATGAAGGTTGTCCATATGTTATTTGAGTTAATGATGGATTAGTATATATATTTAATGTATCCCAGTTTATATTTACATATCCATAATATGTTACAGGACTATATACTGTTAATCCATATGGATTTTGATATGTTACACTATAATTTATTGTACAATTTTCATGAGGACATAGATTTGTTGGGAAATAAATATATAATGGAGAATATTGCTGTTGCTGTAATAAGAAACTACTATTTGGATCATTTGGAAGAGTCCAATTTATATTTACTGTAAGATTTCCAACTCCAACATTTGTTATATTACCAATATAAATTGCATCACCAGGATTTGTATTATAAATATATGGATAATATGTTAAATTTTGTAAATATACAGTAGCATTTGGATTTATTACT
>JAPWTZ010000027.1 GCA_028275775.1 Candidatus Nanopusillus sp. | reverse complement strand
GTCATTAAATTAAAAGTTCATGATATATTTTTAAATAATATTTAAAAAGATATATAAATGGAAGTACTGAATAAAAAGATTATAACACCTGCAAATGTTAAAAATATATTACAAAAAAATAAAGAAAGAAGAAATTTATTATATGTAGAAGAAAGAACATTAAAATTCCTTAATGATACATATAAATTGGATGAAAATCAGGAAAAAGAAATATTAGAAGAATTAAAGGATATAAATTTACCTGATGAAGTAAAAATACAAATATTAGAATTTTTACCAAAAAATGAAGAAGAATTAAGGACAGTATTATATACACATACTTTAAGCAAACAAGATATGGAAAAAATATTAAATATAATAAAGAAGTATGGATAGAAGGGAAGAATATGCAATTGTAATATATTATTTACCAGGTGGAGATCCAACAAAAAATATTAAAGAGCCAGTAGTATATACTGTAGGAAGAGATTATTTTACATTATTATTATTAACATTGAAACCTGGTGTTACAGTAAATTTATTTGAAGAATTATATATCGGAAATAAACAAAGGGATAAGGTAAGATCCATATTAAAAAGATTATCATTAGATGAATTACCTGAAATTGCAAAAGCAAATTTAGAAAAAGCAATAAAAGATTTAATAGCAAAAAATGAGAAAAAATTTGTAGAATTCTTTAATAAAGCAGGTCCATTAAATATTAGAATTCATTCATTAGAATTATTACCAGATATTGGAAAAGTAACTGTTCAAAAAATCATTGAAGAAAGACAGAAAAAACCATTTGAATCATTTAAAGATATTGAAGAAAGAGTAAAGGGAATTAAAAATATACAAAATATAATTTATGAAAGAATAATTAGGGAATTGTCTGGAAAAGAAAAGATAAAACTATTCACTATCTAACTTTATATTATTTAATTTTGCTTTTATCTTTAAATATTTCTCAAAATTTGTTAATTCAATATTACTTTTTTCCTTTATATTAATTAATAATAATTGTTTCATAAGTTTCTTCCATTTTCTTTTATTCATTGTAACATTTCTTAAATGAGATTTCATTAAATGTCTACTATATTTTTTACTATTTACAAAAATATGACCACATAAAGGACATTTAAATATTTCCCTTCCATTTCTATCAATTTCCCTTATAGCATGCAGCATTTTTTATATATTTATAATAATATTTAAAAATTATTTATTTTGAACTAAAAACATTGAATGATCAATATGATATGGTTCTAATCTTACTTCTTTTATTATCTTTAATCCATAATCTTCCAATTCTTTTCTTACTTCTTTAAATATTTCTTTTGGATCTTTAGATACATCAATTGATCTTGCCTTTACTGCTAAAAACCCATATCCTTTATTCTTTAAATAATATTCAATATTTTTAATAAATATTCTTACCTGATGTGGTTGTGCAACATCCTGATATATTAAATCAACCTTTGTAACAATATGTAAATATTCCCATGGTTTATCAGCATCAGATAATATTCCAATAATATTTTTTCTATCATATAATATTGGGACAAGATCCCTTAATATTCTTGAAGAAATATCTACACCAAATATTAATCCATTTTTATCAATTATATCTGAAATATGTGATGCAGTTGTACCTGATGCAATACCTAAATACAATATTTTATCACCTTTATTAATTGGTACTTCTCCAATATTTTTCTTAATTGCTGCTGCTAATTTAGATCTATTTGTAATCCATTCCCTATATTCTTCATTATTATATTTTACCAATCTTTCTCCATATACATTTTTTCCAGGTACCAAATTCTTTGTATATAATCTTCCTCTTTCATCAATAAATATGTTTTTATTTTCTTTTAATGGTTTTAATTTCATTTTTCAGATAATTCTTTAAATCTTTTATCCAATTCTTCCTTCAATTTCTGATATATTATTTTTCCACTTAAATCTGCCTTTACTGCAATTGATATTTTTGATGCTAATGTTCTAGCCATTGCTCCTCTTCTTTTTGGAGGCAATCTTTGTAAATATGGATGATTAAATAATACACCATGTTTTGGTGGTTTTATACCTTTAGATAAATGTAAAAACAATGCTTTTTCCGCACCTAAAACTTGTATTGTTGAAGAAGGTAACAATGATAATTCTCTTAATCCACCTGCCAATAATATTAACCTTGCACCTATCTTTGGAGTAGCAATTTCTGATAAATTTGGAGCAATTTCTTTCATTAATTTTTCAATATAATCTTCCAATTCTTTTCTTAAATCATACAATTCTTTTATTTTTAATGATATTTTATTCATTATTTCAAGATCTTCTTTTTTAAATATTTTTCCTCCCATTGTTTTATTAATATTATATTTTTTCATCAATTCTTCCCTATCAGAATTTATAATTGTTCTTATAAATTTCTCATGATCTTCAATTTCTTGTGAAATTTCAGGAAAATATAATCCATACCATTCCCTAAATCTTTCCATAAATAAATTTAATGATTTATTTAAATCATCAAGAAAACTTATTGCTTGAATTATTATTTCATCCCTACTTATTGAATCTGATATTTGTTCTTTTAATAAATCAATAAATAATCTATTATCAATTTTTTCTTCCCCAATTTTTTCCAATGCCCTTCTTATTATACTTGTATCTTCAGTATATTTATATCCTTCAAATCTTTGTCCAATAAAAATATCATTTTCCTTTATATAATTTTTTACCTTTTCAGGTAATTTATTTTTATATATTTCCTTTAAATCATCCAAATTTAATTCTAAATTAATTTTCTGAAAATTTTCTAAATTATCATCAAATATATATAATCCATCATATCTTAATAAAACATAGCTCATTTTATTATCTTTAATGATATTCTAAATCCTTTTGATGGAATTTGCATATTTATAAAATAATTTTTGAAAAATCTTTCATCATTTGCAACATCTAAAAATCTTCTATATATTCTTATTTGATATGTTTCATATATTTTTGTACCTCTCTTTCCCAATGTCCTCATAGTAGGTATTCTAATTATTTTTGTTGGTAAATTAACAGGACCCCTCTTTTCAATACCCAATTGTTCAATAATTTTTAATAATTGATTAGTAAATTGATTCATTGTCTTTAAATCTGTTCCCCACATTTTAATCCTTATCATTGACATAAATTCATAATATATATTATATTTTTAAATACTTTCTACAGGTTCAATTTTCAATATATAAAATATTTTATCCAATATTTCTTTTGTTAAATATACCAGGAATAATCTATGTGGATATTTATCTTTATAATTTAATATTGGAACATTTTGATAAAATTCATTAAATGATCTAACCAAATCTATTAAATATTTATATAAATGATTTAATTCTAATGATTTTTCAATATCATAAATTATATCTTTAAACTTAAATAAATTAATAATTAATTTTTCTTCATATTTATTTAATTCATTTATTTCAAATTTTTCAGGTATTTTATCAACTTTATTTAATAATGATTTTATCCTTGCATATGTATATAAAAAGTATATTGCATTTCCTTCTTCTATATTTAACATTTTATCAATATCAAATAATATTGTAGTATTTCTATCATATTTTAACATTTCCAATGATATAAAACTTTTTACTATTCTTTCAGAAGTTTCTTTATCTTTAAATTTTTCATATGCAATATTATATAATTTTTCATATAAATCATCAACATTTATATATAATCCCTTTCTTCCAGACATTTTTATATCTTCATTTATTCCAAATATTTTTGCAGTATTTCTATGTAATCTAACCAATCCATATCCATAATATATATATTTAGATTCTTTATCAATTTCTTCAATTACCCTTTTTACCATTAATTGATTATGCATTTGTTCCATTCCAATTACATTTATTGAAATTTTACATGGTTCAATTTCTTTTCCTTCGTTATTTATTTCATATATATATTCCCCATTAGGTTGTTTTATATATTCTTTAAATTTAATATTTGATTTTATTATACCATGTTTCCACATTGCATATGCAATATCTTTTGCAATATATGTAGTAGTTCCATTTGATCTTACAAGAACTTTTTCTTTATTTGAATATGCTTTATATATATCCTCCCATCTTGTTAAATCTAAAGAAATTGTATCATTCTTTTTTACCATTTTATTTTCTTCCAATATTTTTAATGCATTATCAAATAATTTATATCTTAATATATCCGATTCCCTAATAATTATATTAAAATATATATTAAATTTCCATAATGTATTTAATTGTTCAAACAAAATTCTTTCAGATATTCTTTTAGATAAATAATATACTTCATTATTACCTTCCTCAATCATCTTTATAATATTATATTTGTATTTTTCCAATTCTGGAATTATTTCATACAATTTATTAACTATTACATATATAAAATCCCCATAATAATGATCAAATTTTTCAGGTACTTCATATCCATATAAACTTTTCAATATATTCATTCTTTCCAAAAATATTTTCCTAATTTTTTCTTCATATTCTTCTTTATATAGATTTTCTTTTATTAAAAATTCTTTAATATTATTTATTACCTTTTCCAAATTAAAATCTTTTGGTTCTTCAGGTATTTTTAAATAATATATTCCTAAAATATTATCACTAACCTGTACCCCTGTATCATCTATATAATTTATTACATATACATCATAATTTAATGTTTTAAACAATCTATATAGAGAATCTCCAATTATTGAATTTCTTAAATGACCTATATGTAATGCTTTATTTGGATTTGCAGATGTATGTTCTAAAAATATTCTAATATTCTTTTTTTCAAAATCAAACAATTTTTTATAATTTTC
>JAPWTZ010000040.1 GCA_028275775.1 Candidatus Nanopusillus sp. | reverse complement strand
TTGTTTTAATATTTGTTATAATTTTTGTAGCTCCTCAAACTTTAAGAATTATGTCATCCCAACAAAATTTATCAAATACATCAAATAATGTTTTAAATCAAACATTTAGCAATATATCAAATATATCAAATTTATAATTTAGTTTTCGGTCTTGGGCCCGGGGGGATTCGAACCCCCGTCAATGGGTCTGGAGCCCACCGTCCTGCCACTAGACTACGGGCCCTAAAACTCCTCTTCAATCTTTAAATATCCCTTCTTCTTTAACCATTCAACTTCTGAATCTGTATATGAATATAGTATATCTCCCTTTTTATCAGATTGTAATTCCCATGGTTCTACTAATACGTATGTACCTTTTTTTAACCATATATTTCTATGCATTTTCTTATTTTGAGGAACCCTACATATTCTTGTTTTCCCATCAAAACATCTTACTCTTGCATGTGCCCAACCAACAACCTCTTCTATTATTCCTATAACTTGTTTATCCTTTGGAACAGGGATTCCTTCTTCTTCGAAAAGAGGCATTTAAAAAATATTATAAATTAAACATCAATAGCTTACCATTCTTCCTCCCATTCTTCATCAAACTCTTCCCAATCTTCTTCTCCTTCTTCTCCCCACTCTTCACCCTCTTCAGGTTCCATCCTTAATTCCCTTATCCTTCTTTTTAGCTCTTCCCAATCCATACCCTTTATTATTATATAAACTTTTATAAAGTTTTCTACGTATCTTCTTCACTCCTTAGTAATATTGTTACAACATATTTTTTATTTCCCCTTTTTTTATCATATCCAACCAACTTTTTACTTAATTTTACTTTTCCATATTTTTTTAATATATTATAATAACTTTTTACCCTATTTTTTCCTACATATAAATATATATCAAGATCTTTTTCGTTTATTTCATCTACTTTTTTTATAATATCTTTATATTTCTTTGCTATTTTTAATATTTCATCTTCAATATTTTTATTATATCCCCTTATTTGCAAAATTAAATTTGCTTTTCTAATTAAACCTTTACATCTTGGACAAACAGTATATTCATATTCAAAATTATCTATATTAAGATTATTATACCATTTATTATGATATTTTATTCTTCCACAATATTTACATATATATACTTTTTCTTTTTTCTCTTCCTTTTTATTTATTTTTAAATAACATTCATAACATAATCCATCATATAATTTTTCAACTTCTCTTCCACAGGATGGACATATTCTCTTCATAAATAAATAACAAAAGTATATGGTATCCCAGCAATTCTTTTAATATCTTTTTCTTCAATTATTTTTTTCTCTTTTAATATATTTATAGATTCTTCTCCAACAGCATATATAAAATATATATCCTCAAAATCTTTTTCATCAACTTTTTCCTTCTCCTCTCCTTTAAAAAATTCATTTAATTCTAATACAAATTCTCCCTCCTCAAATCTTTTTCCATATAAATCTTTATCACATAAAACAAGAGCATATCCATAATTATCCCTATACTTTTTTACTAATATCATTTTAATTTATATATTATAGGACTTTCTGCACCACAGGCCAAACATTTAATAATATATACCCTTTCCCTCTTTTCTAATCTTGTATCCAATTTTTTACATATTGGACATCTAACAAATATATCTATAAATTTATCCAACTTTGCCTTTATTTTCTCAAATTCTATCTTTTTTTGTAATATTATTTTACTATCTTCAATTTTTGATGCAACATTAAATTCTTTTTGCAAAAATTCTGCTAATAATTTTATATCTCTATTTATTATATCACATATTGTTCCAGCATTTTCTATAGATGTCCATTTTCCAATATAATTTATTTTTGGTAATGGTATATTTATAGATCCAAATGTAGATCCGTGTAGAACTTTCATACTACTTAATTTCTTATATGCTTCATCTAACATTTCTTCATATGTTGGTATCATATAACTTTATATTTTTCTGGTGAAGATTCATAAATCTCTCCAGCTGATAATAGATCCTTTATAATATTTAATAATTTTTCCTCATTTATATCAAAAAAATCCTCTATATCTTTTAAAGATACTCCTTCTCCTTTATCATTATCTCTTATAAATTCTAAAATTTGTTTTCTTAACTTTACTTCCTCAGGTAATTCTTCTTCATATTCTTCCTTTTTTACTTCTTTTTCTTTCACATTATCTTCAACATTATCTTTTTCTTCATCCATCTTATTTCCTTTCTTAATTTTCTTTATATTTCTTTTTATTTTTTTGATGAAAAATTTTCTCCATATAATTTCATCATTTTCATTTAATATACTTACATATCTTGCAGTTATAGAAAAATTATTATTATATTCTGAAACTTTTCCTAGAATTAATAAAGTATCAAATAATTTAATATTATATATATCAAATAAAACAACATCAAAAAATCCAAACGTATCTAATAATTTTAATCTAATTAATTTCTTTTCTTCCTGAATATCTATTACTTTTCCAATTAAACAAACTTTTTTATCTTTATAATTCTTTATATCTTTTGAAAATATTGGTAAATACATATTTATACAGCTTTATATTTCTTCTCTCCAGACTCATATATATATCCTTCCTTTAATAATTTCTCAATTGTTTCTTTTAC
>JAPWTZ010000020.1 GCA_028275775.1 Candidatus Nanopusillus sp. | reverse complement strand
TCTTTTCCATTTATTTCTATTATTACTTTATCCTTCATTATATTTTTTATTTTTCCATATATTATTCCTTCTTTTATATAATCAAATGATTCATACATATAAAATATTTTCATTTAAATAATATAAGCTTCTATTAATGCTGCTATAAATATAAATAATATGGATAAAACAAATAATGCCAAAGAATCTGAAAGTATAGTTTCTAAAGTTTCTTTATCTAAGTTCTTTATAAATGCTATTGATAAAATATTACCTGCCAATGCTGCTAAGAAATATCCTAGAAATTCTAATATTCCATGTGGTAAAATTTCTAATAAACTAATAGTTGGGATTAAAATAAATTTGTATATAATGTTATTTGACATATATTCAGATGCCCTTAAACCCAAGAATACTCCAATGATTGATGCATTCCATAATAATAAATATATAGATCCAGCACCAAATATTATCGAAAATGCAAAAAATAATAATAATACTGTCATATTATTAAATAATATGTATGTAAAGAAACTGTTTGGATATATTGCATGTGCATAACTTAGAGCAATAACATGTTCTCTTATATCTTCTATTGCCTGTATTTGTGGATAAAACAGATTGTAATCTATTAGATAACCAATATAGAATCCAATTATTGACGCAAAAAATATTACAAAAGACATTATAAAATATTCTTTATATCTTATAAACATGTTTTTCTTTGATTTTATCTTTTCGGATATTCTTTCATCTTTTTCTATTAATTTATTATATATTTGAACAAATGGAACTAGGGATATTGCAATTATTAATATCCCACCATATGGTCCTGATTTTAATGATAATAATGTAGAAAATACTATTATTAATATACTTAGAAAGAACAATATAAAGTAATTATATCTTATCTTTTCTATCAGGATATCATACATAATAAAAATTCTAACTCTATTTTATTTAAATTTGACGGTATTATAATACATATCGGAGGATCTAAATTTATATTTAATAATTCCCTTATTTCTTTATAATATATTTTTTCATTTTTTCTATTTAGGTTAGAACATACAATCAGCTTAAAATTATCATTAAAAATCCTTTCTCTTTTACTATCTATTTCTAATATTCTTCTTATTGCTTCTTTATGATCCAAATATTTGTTATTTATAGGATCTAAATCTAATAAGACCAATGTATGTAAATTATTTTTATAATTTCTTACAATATAATCATAAAATTCTGTAGACTCATGAAATGATATTGAAACCGTTCTCCCAAACTTATATAAAAATAATCCTATTTTCCCAATTTCATCAAATATTGATGGAGAATTTATTATTTTAAATTCTATATTATTTTTCTTACAAAGTTCAATAAAATACATATGGGTAGTAGCAAATAATGGATTTCCAGATGTTATCAAAATTATCTTCTTATCTTTATTATTTAATATTATTTTTTCTAATTCTAATTCTACAAAGTTTCTATCAACAATCTTTATATCTTTTCTTATATTTAATAAAAATTCTTTTGTTTCTTCATCAATAAAATTTGTATAATATTCTAAAAATACTAAATCTGCACTTTTTATTTCTTCTATTAATCCATAAGGTATTTCATCTTTATTTTGTCCAATTCCAGATAATATAAACATTTTATAAATTGAAGAAATCTTTGATTTGCCTTTCTTTAGATTGGTTTCCAAATGTTTGATCTATTTTCATTTTTAATGCTTTTAAGCTAGAACTTGTATATTCATCCAATTTTAATTTTTCAGCTAACCATAAACTTGGTTCTAAATATTTTACAACACTACCATAATGAACTGTCATTACAATTCTTCCTCCGCATTTATCACATTTTCCAGATAATGGAGGTCTTCTAAATCTCTTATTACACTTTATACATCTAAATTCTTGCTCAGAAAACTTTCTCAAATTACCTTTAATATCCCTTGCAAAATGTAAATTTATTACCAAACTAGCAACAGTGCTTGGGTCTACTGATCTTAATAATTTTGCTAATTTTAATTCAAAATTCAATTTTTCTAACATTTCTCCTAAAGATTTATATGCAGAAACCTTATTTCCATTTTCACTAATAGAATTTATATCATGCATAAATCCCCAATTTACATATTCTTCTTGTGTATCAATTCTTTCTTTAAATATTTGTATTTTCACAGATTCTGGAGGTTTATATTGTAATGATGCTTCATATAATTCTAATGGATAATTCCAAACAGTATCAAACTTTTGTACTTCATCATCTATTTCCATTCCCTTAACTTTTATTGTAATTGTTAATGGTGCATCCATAGTTCCTCCCCTTTTATCTGGCAAATATTCTCTGGAGAAATTTAATAAAGCATCTAATAATAACAATACTGTTCCTTCATCCCCATCACAATTTCTTCTAATTGCAGCATGCATCATTGGATGCATAAGTAATGCTTGGGTTCTTGAAAATCCAATTATTCTTCCAACAGTACCTGCAGATGTATGAGGAGCTAAAACAATTAATAAATGACCTAATAAATCTTCTGGTCTTTTTACATTATAATATTTATTCATTTTATACAATCTTTCCAATTCTTCATCAATAAATTTAGCAGTATTCATTAAAGAAATTAAAAATCCATCTTTCTTTAATTTACCAC
The DNA here is from genome assembly GCA_028275775.1 of Candidatus Nanopusillus sp. Lineage (GTDB taxonomy): Archaea > Nanobdellota > Nanobdellia > Nanobdellales > Nanobdellaceae > Nanobdella. The sequence continues at coordinate 5,281 of JAPWTZ010000020.1, read as the reverse complement.
CTTTCTTTAAAGGACCAATTGTTGGTAATATAATATCTTGAGGTTTTAATTCTAATATTTGATCTTCGTTTTCTAATGGATTTCCATAAATATCATGAGTATATCCTAATTCTTTTAATTTTTCTATTGGAGTATATACTAGATCTTTTGGTTTAAAATATGTAATTGGTACTTCTATAGCATCAAATCTTACTGTTCCATCCCTAAATACAAATATACCATATTTTGCTCTTAATATTCCTTTTTCTAATCTCTCTGGTTGTTTACTTCTTGAACTTAAACCTTCAGGACCCTTTACTATTTTTGGCAATTGAGAAGGATCTAATCCAAGATTTTTTAACGCTGCTTCTATATATTTTGAAACTTGTATTGCATATTTTTTATGCTCTTTCCCATCTTCAGTCTTTAATAATTTTGTTTCTGAATTACAAAATATACATTTTTTATATGGAACATATATTTTACAATTTGGACAATAATATGTTTTTAAATCTGAAACAATTTTATCATATTTCATTGATTCTAAAAGATTTCTCATCCTTCCCCCTTCTTCTCCCACAGGAAATAGGACCATTATTGAACCTTTTAATTCCCTAATCTTTGCTTTTTCAGGTCTTCCCATTCTAACTCCAATATATGTTCCAACCTTATCTCTAATAATAACTTTTGATATTTTATTTATTAATTCATATCCATTTTTTTCATTATTTAATTCAGGAACTTTTTCAAAATATCCTAATTGAATATATAATGATGCTGAATGTGGATATTCTATTATAATCTTATTATTTTCCAATTTATGCTCAATTAATATTTCTTCCAATATATTTTTTACTCTTTCATTATATTCTATTTCAATTCTATCAGCGATTCTATAATTTTCGCCATTTATTTTAATTTCTTTATATGAAACATTTGCTTTTTCTTTTAAATAATTTAATAAATATATAAAATCTTCCGAGCTTATATCTTTCCAAAAATATATATATTCAGGATGTAATGGAACATTTAATAATATAGATATCTTTAATGAATTAATGAAATCTGGTTTATTTTTTAGAGGACCTCTAATATAACTTTCTAAAGTATTTTTATCAATACCCAAATATTCTGATAATTTTTCCAAATTCTTTATTTCAAATAATTTTCTTGGCTTAAACATATCAAAAACAACTTCAAATCCATTTACTTTTTCTTTTGCATTTTTTTCAAATTCCAATATCCACCATTCTTCACAATATCCTAAAGGAACTAAAGGATGTCCGTTATCTAAAAAATCACCATATGTAAATAAAATATCTCCTAAAAATAATATTTTCTCTACCAAATTCTTTTCAACCAATTCTTTCGCCATTTTTTCATCCCTTACTTTTATTACAGAGCCATCCTTTAATTTTACTACTGGAGGTTCAATTGTATCTGAAAAAGTAATTGCAGAAGCTTTTCCAGGTCTCTCTACAACAAATTGAGTTCCCCATGCTAAAAAATTATATGTTAAAATTGCAGTAGCTGGATGTATTGAAGAAGCTTCATGACCGTTTGTCCTTGATTTTCCCATTCTTAATCTAAATCCACCCTTTGCAGATGGTAGAGAAAATATTGGCCTCCCAGCAGTCAATTGTTCCAAATATTTTGCATTTGGTTTTATTATTTCAGAAGAATCTGAAGATCCCCCATGCAATTTTTCCTGCAATTTTCTTAATTCATCTAACCAAGACCAATCTTCTAAATTAAAATCTTTTGCAATTTTTGATAATTCTTTCCATATTTTTTTAGCTTTTTGACATATACCTTCAGCAAGTACAAGAACTGCTCCTCCTCTTATATAGTTTGTTTCAACCCTTGGTAAATCTTTATATGCAGAAACTTCTATTTTTTCTGTAGGTTCTCCATTTATCTCAACTGGTAAATTTTTAACTGTAAATTCTATTTCCTCATTCTTTGGAGTATATTGTAAATGAGCTTCTCTCTTATAATCATAAGTTTCAATTATATATCTTTGAATTTCATCATCTGTAGGATCATATTTTTCATATCCAAATTTTTTTCTTAAAAAATCTGCAATTACAACTGAAAATGCTTGAGGAGTACCACCAGCAGACCTTACAGGTCCAGCATAGAATACTGAAATATATTCTTTTCCATCCATTCTTTTCTTTGCAACTACTTTTACAATTCCTTCTGTTGGAGCAGCTACAACACCTAAAGTATGATATGCGAAACCAGCTCTTAATCCAAGTTCTATAGCTTTAATTTTATCTTTGGTTTTATTATATATTTGTTCTGCAACATATTCTGATATTTTTAATATTGTAGAAAATGAAAGAGGTTTATATGTTTTTTCTATTTCTCTAATTTTTTCTGATAAATTTATTTCTTTTATAATAGGATCAATTGTTGATAATAAATTAACTACTCTTTCAGCCATATCTTCAGAAATTGGTATTTCAACATCATTGACAGGATCTAAAGATAATGATCTTGCCTTTTTTGCAATTTCATAAGCTTCTAATGTTTTTTTCTTTATTTCTGAAAAATATTCATTTATATCCATAAAAATATATTTTAAACAATATTTTTAATTGTTTAAATTCTTATATTTGAAATGGGAAGTAAATATAAAATTGGATATTATTATGAACAAAAAGTAAAAAAGATATTAGAAAAAGAAGGATATGATGCTTGGAGAACCCCAGGTTCTCATTCTGCCATAGATATAATTGCAATAAATAAAGAAGGAAAAGTAAGATTGATTCAAGTTAAAAAGAATAAAAGAGATATTGATATAAATAATATTAATTATATTGATCTATATGAATTATATAATTTAGCAGAAAAATATAAAGATTCTGATAATGTTGATATTGAATTATGGATATTTTCAAATAATGAATTAAAGAAATATAATAAAGAAGATATATTAAAATTGAAAGATATTATTTTCCCACAATAATAAAATATTCATATGGAATATCAAATTCTTTAATAACTTTATATTTTAATTTATATGTTATAAATCTTTTGATTTTATATCTCCATGCCAAACCAAGATTTCTCTTCTTTCCAATACTTTTTTGAGGAAAAGATATTATTAAATAATCAAAATCTAATTTAGATAATAAATTCCTTGGTGCATAAAAATCATATTTTTCTAATATTGGAAATATTTTCCAAAAGAATATATATTGAAAATGCTTAAATATTCTATCATCTGGATCTAATAAATCAATTAACCATCCTTCATTTTCAATATTTAATTCTTTTAATATTTGATAATTTATATCTAATATTTTTTCAGATATATCTACATAATAATATTTTTTTGGTTTTTGATCTGAAAAATAGATTGATATTGGATTCAATCCTGATGCTAAATCTAATATTTCTACTGGTTTTTCAATAAATATGTTTTTATATATTTCTTTATAGAAGTTTGTTCTTTCAGCAGTAGACCTTGTTAACATTAATAATTCTATTATTTTTTGTTCTAATGTCATTTCATTATTAAACAATATTTTATCTATTTCCTTATCTTCTTTTGGAGTATATAAACCATATAATTCATGCAAAATTCTTCTTACATCTTTAAATAATAAATAAAATTCTTCATCATTTTTTAATTGCTTCATATTTTTTATTAAAGATAACTTTTTATATAAATATTGTTTCTTTCTTAATTCTCTTCTTAATATATTCTCAACTACCTTATCAGATATATTTCTCAATTCTTTTTTATTTTTTATTTCATTTATTATTTCAGATAATTCCATATTAATTCAAATTCTTTTCTTTTACATATTTTACAATTATTACTTTTAACTTTTATTTCCTCTAAATAAAATTTATCCCTTATATTAAAATGATATAATATCCCATCTCTATTTCCAAATACATAATTTATAAATAATTTTAACATTAAAGAAACCGCAAATATTACTGAAGAAAAATCTACACCAGTAATATCACATGTTAATACATCTTTTTTACCTTTATATATATCATATAAACAAAATTGTTCTGGATTTATTAAACCAACAAATCCCTGGTCCATAACAACTGAAGCAAATATATATGGTTTATTATAATATACTGATAATTCATTTATTAGATATTTTGATTCGATATTATCAGTACAATCAAATATTATATCTCTATTAAATATTTTATTATTTATTTCCTTATATTTCTCTATATTTATACTATTATCTATTTCCTTTAATCTTTTTTCAATAGAATCTATTTTTAATTTACCAATATCGTCAATTATAAAATTTTGTCTATTTAGATTTTTTTCTTCTACAATATCAAAATCTACAATTGCCAAATTTTTTACACCAATTCTAACTAAAAATTCTGATAACCAGGAACCCAAACCACCTAAACCAATAATTGCAACAGATGTTTCTTGTATTTTTTTATTTTTTTCAAATCCAAAAAATTTTATTTGAGATATATACCTTGAAATATTATCCATAATATCTGTTATCCCTTGCTATCATTCCTTTTCTAAATGTTTCTGCAAATACCTTATAATAATTTTCCATTTCTTTTGTTATAGATGGTTTTACTTTTTCCAATGCAGCTTTAAAGTCATCCATTGTAATCTTTATATCTTCTTTTTCTAATTCCTTTAATGCTTCTTCCTCATTTAATCCCTGTTTCTTCTTTAATTCATATGATAATCTTATTCTATTTATTGCAGCTTCTTTTACAAGCAATTCCAAATCCGCTCCACTATATCCTTCAGTAATTCTTGCAATTTCTTCTAAATTAACATCTGGAGCTAATGGCATATTTCTTGTCTTTATTTTTAATATTTCTAATCTTGCCTTATAATCTGGAGGTGGTATATATATTATTCTATCAAATCTTCCAGGTCTTAATAATGCAGGATCTATTATATCTGGTCTATTTGTTGCTGCAATTACAATTACATCACCTCTAGTGGTTATACCATCCATCTCTGCTAACAATTGATTTACAATACTATCATAAACATTTGTACCTATACTAGAACCCCTTCTAGGTGCTATTGCATCAATTTCATCAAAGAATATTACTGCAGGGGCTACTTGTTTTGCTTTCCTAAATATTTCTCTAATCATTTTTTCGCTTTCCCCAAACCATTTACTAAATATTTCTGGACCTCTTACTACAATAAAGTTTGCCCCTATTTCTGTTGCAACTGCCTTTGCTAATAATGTTTTACCAGTACCTGGGGGACCATATAATAATATACCCTTTGGAGGTTCTACACCGACTTTTTCATATATTTTCTTAT
>JAPWTZ010000019.1 GCA_028275775.1 Candidatus Nanopusillus sp. | reverse complement strand
ATATTGGTTATCACTTTTATAAATATTATCTTATAAATCATTTATAAATGGATATTGATTTTGAGGAGAATATTACAGATTATATTAGAAAAATTATAAAAGAAAATTATAGGATTGATAAAAGGGGTTTATTAGAATATAGGGATATAAAAATAATAAAAAATTATGTAAAGAATTCAGAGGGATCCTGCTATTTAGAACTTGGGAAAACAAAAGTATTAGCCGGGGTAAAATTGGAAATATCAGAACCATTACAGGATAATGAAGATTCAGGTATTCTAGTAACAACAGTATATTTATCTCCAGTTTCTGATATTAATGTTGATATAGGACCTTCAGAAGAATCTATAGAATATTCAAGGGTTGTAGATAGAATATTAAGAGAATCTAGATTTATCAATGATAAAGAATTGGTAATAGAACCAGGTAAATATGTTTGGTCTGTATTATTAGATATATATGTATTAAATAATGATGGAAATATAATTGATGCATCAACTTTAGCATCTGTATGTGCACTAATGAATGCATATTTTCCAGAATTAATTAAAGAAAATGGTGAATATAAGATAAATCCAAAAAATAAAACAAATAAAAAATTACCATTAAATAAAAATATTCCAGTAATGGTTTCATTTGCAAAAATTGATGATAAATTTATTGTAGATCCAAATAAATATGAAGAAGAAGCTGCAGATATGATTATACATATTGGATTATCAGATAAAATAAATGCATTACAAACAAGAAAATCAGGTTCAATATCTTTAGAAGAATTTAATAATTTATTATCAGAAGCAGAAAAGCTTAAAGATTATTTATTAAAGAAAATACAATGAATGATATTTCTAAGTTTGCTTTAGCTAGATTAATTGGTGCAAGAGCATTACAAATTGCAATGGGGGCTCCAATGATGGTAAAATTATCTAAAGAAGATTTGGAAAGAATAAGGTATAATCCTGTAAAAATTGCAGAAATAGAATATGAAAAGGGTGTATTACCATTAAAGGCTGTTTTTAAGAAAATTAGACCTTAATATCATATACCTCATATTCCATAATTTTGAGTAAATCTTTTTTTGAAATTCTTAATAAATGATAATGTGATCCTCCTCCACAATATATTATTTGATTATCATTTAATTCTATTATACTTTTATCAACAATTGTTCTTATCTTTTGTTTTAAACCTACGGGTGGTACAGAACCAATATCATACCCGGTAATTTCCTTTACTTCTTTTGCTTTTGCTAATCTTACTTCATTACAATTAAAATATTTCTTTATTTTATCTAAATCAACCATATTTTTTCCTAATAAAAAACATAATAAAGGTTTATTATTGCAAATTAATATAATACTTTTTGCAACAATTCCATCAGTATGTTCTTCAGCATTTCTTGCAGACATAACGGGTTTTTCATATTTAATAATTTGAAAAGATATACCTAGCTTATTCAAATAATTTTCTAAATATTTTTCATCTAATAATTTTTCTCCCATAATTTAAATTAAAGATGGGATGCTATATATGCTTGTAAGGTTAGGTATCTAGAGACCCAATATCCAATTTGTGTTAATCTATATCTTTTTCTTTCACTATCTGATTTTTCTTCAATTAATCCATGAGAAAGTAAAGGTCTTAATGGAAGGCGCTTTCTATATATTCCAATTTCTTCTAATTCTCTTAAAATTCTTCCCCCAGTTACATAGTAATTTATACATCTTCCATTAAATTCACATGATAAAGTAAGTCTATACATTAACAATAAAGTTAATACATATTCTGTACTTAAAATATGCATTGTGAAATTTTCTGGTTGGTTTATAAGTAGCATTTCTACAAAAGGATTTGTATATTTTCTTTTTGATTCGGGAAGACCATATTTTTTAACATATTTCAATATACTATCTAAACCAACATATGAAATATCTTTCATATCAATATTATGGATACTAACTATATGGAAATCCTCTAAATATTCTTCAAGAGTATTTTTTTCACTTTCATATTTTTCATATAAGGAAATTCCGTCATCTGTAACTTCGCAGTAATTATCATTACATTTTAATAATCCGTTTTCAATTAGTAAATCTATTCCTTTTTTATACTTAGAATATCTTCTTATTTTTTCCTTCTCCAATATATATAAGATTTCTTTAATTTCATTATATTTTTCTTCTAACGCTTGCAAAATAGATTCATTTTTCATATAAGAATGTATAGCCAATCCCAATGCCCCATTTAATAAATCATATTGATATGGTCCATTGTTGTTATATGGCCTTATCTTCATAGTAGTTATTATTACATAGTAAAAAATAAAAATATATTTTTAATATCTCTAATATTGATTTATTGTCTAACTTAATAATATTTATATACTATTGCTAAATTTTTTAATATAAATTTTGCAACATTATAACCTTCTTCAGATAATTTATATCTTGAAATATTTCTTAATCCTTTTCTTTGGTATACAAGTCCATATTTTACTAAAGGGTTAATATTAAAGCCATCTCCAAAATTATTATAGCATCCAGGTATATTAAATAATCTGTCCCTTATTTGTTTTGGCGAATACCACCAATTATAACATTTTCCTTTTTTACATGATAAATAGTATAAAGATATTAATATTATTCCATTTCTTCCTACAAAATATGATGTGAAAGGACCCTGTTGATTATGGCATTGAAATATTATATAAGAGAAAGGATGTTTTATTTTCTTTGATCTACTAATTTCTACTATATTTTCACAAGTAGATTCTAATAAATTATATGTATCTATACTATCCAGATTTTCATTATTGATATTTTTTAATAATTTTAATTCATATTTGATTTTTTCAGTTATTGTCTTACTAATATCTGTTAAATGATACGTATCTTTTTCTTTTATTATAAGATTTTTTCTGGTAAGATATAAAAGAGTATGATAATACGAATATATATCGCTTTCAGATAATTGCCCTTCAGATATTTTCATTAAAAGATATAAAATAGTATCATTTTCGATAACTGTTTGTAATATTGATTGATTTGATTCATAACTTTTTATCTGAATCTTTGTTAATAATTCATCTATCCTTGAAGTTGTCATAATAATTACTACTTATAAATAAAGATTATAAAGATGAAATTATATATAAAAATTTAGATTATTATGTTGAAAGTTTTTATATGATTTTTATAAGAGTATTCTATAGGATAAATTTGCATTAAAATATATTCAATAAATTCTTTTCCTTCCTGTGATATTCTATATTTCTTATATGCTGTACTGCTACTAGATCTAATAACAAAACGCTTCATGCGTGCAAATAGATGTGATATAGTATATCTTTTTCTTCCTCTTGAAGTAAAAAGTAAATTTACACATCTATGACCCGCAATATCCTTTATATTTTCTGCTATGTATTCTTGTTTAAAAGACCAGTTAGGATGATTTAAATTTAAAAGATAAAGAGATAAAAGGGCTATTATTCTCTTATTTCCCCTTAATAGTTCTATAATATAAGGAGTATCATTTTCTACCCCTCCGTATAATTTTTCTATAATAAAATAATAGATGAAATATTGCTTAGGAAAATGATAAAAGTTTTCTTCTTTATAGAGATTTTTACATAGAGCTAAAAGAGTATCTTCACCTAATTCTTCAAAGAAATTACTATCTCTTATATATTCATATTTTGCTCTAGCTATTTTAGATAAATCTTTTTCTAATATATATTTTCCTAACATAATTTCAGCCAATTTTGATAAATCACATATCTCTGTATCTTTGTATTCAATTAAATTAAATATCTTAAATGTTCTAATAGAATAATAATAACGATCTGGTAGGTAACTCGATGATATATCTTTACAATTCAATAATTCTCTTTTGTATAAGAATATTAAAGGAGATTCTCCAATTAAATATTCTAAAAGAGTTATCTTTCTGTCGAAACTTTTTTCTAACTTTTTGTAAATCTTTGTACTTACGTACTCTAATAAATCATTCATATACTACTATTTTGTAAATAAAAAATATAAGTGGGACCGCGGGGATTTGAACCCCGGACCTCCGCCTAGTCAGGGCGGCATCATAGCCACTAGACTACGGTCCCTTCATATTTTCTAATTCTCTTACTAATTCTATTATATTTTCAATATGTTTTTTTATTTTTCTTCTTTTATTAATTATTTTTTTAAATATAGATAAAGTATTTTTTAAGCTTTTTTCATATGCTTTTTTATATTTATTTAATTCTTTATTTAATTTTTTATAATATTTTTTGTTATATTTACCAATATTTCCGGCAAATTCATCTAAATAATTATATAATTTGTTTTCATATTCAAACATATTTGTATATTCTTTATTAAATTTCTCTATATCCTTATTATCTTCTCTCTTTAATTGATAAGTTTTATTTAGATTTTCAACAATTTTTTCATACATATCTTCAACTTTTTTATATATTTCCTCTTCCTCTGGTGAAATATTTTCATTTTCATTATTTTTCATAATTATATAAAAATCTTCAGTATTATATAAAGTTTATCTTATTATTCTAAAATCCTGATAGTTTTTAATTTCTATATCTTTTATATCAATTTTATCAACCCTAGCCCTTTCAGGTCCTCTTTTACATAATTCAATCATCTTATTTATATTATCCTCATCTCCTTCAAAAACAGCCTCTACAGTTCCATCAGGATTGTTTTTTACATATCCTTTAATATTTAATCTCTTAGCATGTAAAAATACAAAATTTCTAAACCCAACACCTTGGACTTTTCCATATATAATTACCTTTACAGCTTTCATTCTTTATCATTTATAAATATTTTTAAATATCTAATATTGATGGAAAGTCGGAATGAGTGAATTTATGATGAAAACAATATTTATAAAAGATATTTTGAAGGAAGATTTTTTGGGTAAGGAGGTTAGTATAAAAGGATGGGTTTATAGAATGAGGGATATGAAAGATAAAATTTTCTTTGTAATAAGGGATTCTACAGGAATAATACAAGCAGTTGTAAAAAAAGAAAATGTTGATCAAAAAACATGGGAAGATGCAACAAAATTTCAAATTGAAGGTTCTTTAGAAGTAAGTGGAATATTAAGAAAAGATGAAAGAGCACCTGGAGGATATGAAATAGAAGTAAAAAAAATAAAAGTATATGATTATGGAAAGCCATTTCCATTAAAAGGGGATGAAGATATAGATACAATACAAAAGTATAGACATTTATGGATAAGGACAAGGTGGTTTACAGATGTATTAAAAATAAAACATAGTTTAATTGTAAATTTGAGGGATTGGTTTATAAAGGATGGATGGTATGAAGTAACACCAGCAATATTGGTTGGAAATGCTGCAGAAAATACTACAGAATTATTTGAAGTAAAATATTTCGAAGATAAGGCATATTTATCTCAATCTGCACAATTATATTTAGAAGCATTAATATTTTCATTAGAAAAGGTTTATTCATTAACTCCATCATTTAGGGCAGAATTATCTAGAACTAAGAGACATTTACATGAATATTGGCATTTTGAAATTGAGGCTGCATGGTATCATATGGAAGATATTATGAAAGTTATGGAAGAATCATTAAAATATTCAATTGAAAAAACAATTGAGGAAAGAAAATCTGAATTTGAAGAATTAAAAAATATTACAGGAAGAGATATAAATGAATTAAAACAATTTGTTGAAAAGCCATGGAAAATTATTACATATAAAGATGCAATAAAGAAATTACAGGATTTGGGAGTAAATATAAAATATGGAGATGATTTGGGATCTGATGAAGAAAGATTATTAACAGAACAATTTGATGTACCAATATTTGTTACATATTATCCAAGGGAAGTAAAAGCATTTTATATGTATGAAGTTGGAGATGGAACTGTAAAGAACTTTGATTTACTTGCTCCAGAAGGATATGGAGAAATAATTGGGGGATCTGAAAGAGAATGGAGATATGATATATTACATAAAAAGATTGAAGAATGGGGATTGGATAAATTAAAGGTTAAAGTTGGAAATGAGGAAATAAGTGCATATGAATGGTATGAAGATTTAAGAAAATATGGATCTGTTCCGCATTCAGGAATGGGATTGGGTATTGAGAGATTCTTAAGATGGATATGTAAATTAGATCATATTAGAGATACACAACCATTCCCAAGATTAAGAGGTAGTTGGCTATATCCATAATTTTTTAGGTTCTGTTTTTATTCCTAAGAAATTTAATATTAATTCTTTATGATTTTTTATAAAACTTTCAGCATGCCTTATTATTTTTCCATATGCTTTTTCATGATGATCTATTCCCCAAACAACAATTTTATGTGTATTTTTAAATATAGAAAATATAATCCTTATATCCCTACTTATCCTATCTGAAAATAATGGAATTGAAAAGTTTTCTAATTTTATTTCTCCATTTAATTTTTCTATTTTTCCTCTTAATTCTTTTAAAGATTCAAGTCTATCAAAAATTATTTTATATTGATTGTTTAATTCTTTTTTAAGATCTTTTATCCATTCTTCCAAAAACTTTCCATTATTTCTAATTCTTTCGTATTCTACCAGGTTATTACCAAATAATATAAAAATCCCATAGGTTTTTTGAAGTAATATTGCCATATTTTAAAAAGGTCTTTAAGTAGTCATAAATTTTTAAATATTGTATATAAAGATATTTAAATATTTCTATTATAATTATCCTCTATGGGTAATGAAGGAAATTCATTCAAAACTCTTGATGAGATACTAGCAAGCATGTGGATGCTTTCAAGTTTCTTAGGTCCTGGGAGAAAGAATGTTAGGATAGAAATATATAGAGGACCCAATGGACATGAGGGAATAGGTCTTGTCGAATTAAGGAAAAGCTCTCAATATAAGTACAAATATATATATCGTAGTAAATCTAGTTATGAAGAGAACTATTATAATATTCGTATTAATATAGGGGGAGTAAATGAAAATATAGAGGAAATTAAAAAATTAATAAAGGATATAGAAAAGCTAGCTATACAGCTAACTACTGAAGTATATAAAGAGAAATATAAAAGAAATAATAGTTCTCATTTGGACTCTGGGGGAAATTATTCAAAAATATTAATAGACTTTGAAGGAAAAACATCAGACTCTTACAAGATACTCGAAGAAATGAATGAAAATAGCATTATCTTTGGATGGTCTACAAATAACTATGTTTCTCGATTTGTAGCTTTAAGAGTAAGAAAAAACAAAAATGATGGTGAAATTGAGTTATCTTATCCGAAGAATTATAGATTTAGTTTTATCGCATATTATAAATAATAATTTATGGTTAAATTAAGCATAGGCTATTAAAGGGTGACGACAAATATTTGCGTTATATAAAAAAGTCTGTTAATAATTATGAAGAAGCTATTAAAGGTGAATCTCTAGAGGAAATACTCGGGAGATTATATAAAACACTTGATGATATAAGTAAACTACTTGATAAAAGGGAAACATATGAGGAGAGTTATTTAGTTGGCCCAAAAACAGAATATAAAACAGATAATAAATATAATCCTTTTGAAAGAAAATCTAATAATACGTATTAGAAAAAAGATAGTATTGCTTTTGTTAAATTTTTTCGAAATTTTCTTTAAATTCTTTTGCAGTTTCTTCAGGTATTGATGAAACAACATATTCTAAATGGCAAGTTTCCATATAACCAATATCAAATAAAGGTCTTTGTGCTATTTTAATAATTGGATATGATCTAGATTCTCTTAATAATGTTGTATCAAATATAACTAAATTGAAATTCTCATATAATTTTTCATATGTAACTAAAATATTGTATAAAGTTTTAATGAATTCTTCAAATTTATTCTGTGATAAGAAAAATATACCAAATGTATCAACATATCCAATTAATTCATTGTTCCTAAATGGAGCAAAAGAAGACCATAATTTGATTATTCCATCTAATATTATTCTTTCATTTAATTGTTTTTCAAAATTAAAATAATCTTCTATAAAGAATTTTTTATATTTATCAAAATATTTGTTAGATTTATCTAGATAAATTTTAAAATAATTTGTTGGTTCTTTTTCAATCAATATTTGGAAATGTAAATGTTCTTGTGATGCACCTGCAGAAAATCCTTTATTTAAATTAATAAATATATATTTATAATCTTTTTTAGGTACTCTTTCATAAAATTCTTTTATTAGCATGAATGAATTGTAAAGATCTAAATAACTTATTTGAGAAAAATTCTTTACATGTTTTTTATAGTTTGGAACCAATACTGCATGATATTTTCCATATGGATATTTATTTGAAAAAAGAACAGAATCTCCAATATATATTTTCTTTGAAAATTCAAAATCAGGAGATTCTTT
>JAPWTZ010000018.1 GCA_028275775.1 Candidatus Nanopusillus sp. | reverse complement strand
GAAAAAGATGAAAGAATAAAGAGAGCATTATCAAGTATTACATGGATTAAAAAATATCTTGAAAGTGAGAAAAAAGAAGAGAAAAAGGAAGAAAAGAAAGAAGAAAAGAAAGAGTCAAGTATTTCACTAATATTTCCAACTTTAGGAAATATTATAATGTGGTTACTTGAATTTATATCAACTTTTGGTAAAGATGTTAGAAATATTGAAAAAAATATAAAAAAGAAGACTATTGAAGAAGAAAAAAAGCCAATAATTGAAGAAACAAAAGAAAAAACAATAGATACTGCATGGAAAATATATATGACATTTAAAAAGACATTCAATATGTTAAATTATTAAATTCAGAGATACTATTATATATAAATGGATAAAGAAGATAAAAATGAAGAAGATAAAAAATATCCAAAGGAATTATATAATAGAAGGATATCTACTAGTACAAGTCCTCAAAACGTAAATCAATTACAAGAATATTTATCAAAAATATCGTCAGGATATCCTGGAGTAGAAATACAAACATTTTCCTTTTCTGGACAATGGGCAAAGATACCAAGACAAATATTTGAAGAGATTGCAAGAAATGCAAAAATAAATAATGTAGAAGTTACAATTCATGCCCCTGAACAGGATTTCCAATTACCTGCAACAGATGAAAGAGGAAATATAAGAAAAGATAATATAAAACAAATGGCCTATAAAACATCAGTAATATTGGAAAGTGCAGAAATAATGGCAAAAACTTATGGAGAACCAATAAAAGTAAATATGCATGCTGGAGATCTTACACTAACAGAATGGGATAAAGATTTTGAAGAAAAATTAAAAAGAGATCTATTAAATAATTATGAATTTAGAAAATCTTTTGCAGAAAAATTATATAGATTAGGATATATAACATCAGAACAATATAATATATTAACCAGTAATAATATTGATATGGAAACATTAGAAAAGAACATACCATCCTGGGCTTTTGCAAAACATGAAGCTGCATATATTAATTTAGATGGAAATTATGAATATATGGGTGTTGTTATGCCTGGCAGATATTTATCTGGTGCTGTAGAAAGAGCAAGAGAACCTGTTTCTGTTGTTGATGAAATTTATAAAGAAAATGAAAAAGTCTGGATGAATATATTTAATGATATTGATAAAGATTTCAATGCAATAAAAAGAAATTTATTAAATAACAATTACTTAATAGCCTATTTTGGATATAGTGCTATAGATAGGGAAAGAATAGGAGAGTTTTTATATAATCTAAAGAGATATAGATCTTTTTTAGAAAAAGTAAAAGAATATATTGACGCAATAGAGAATAATATAAATGATATTGCTGATCCAGATTTAAGAGAAGCTGCAAGAAATAAGATATCCCAATATAAACAATATTTTGAAGATAACTTGAAGAGAATAGAAAACTATGAATATGAAATTTCAAAATTTGCTAAAGAGGTTGTACAAAATAACGATAGTCCAGCATATAGGAATTATTTTATGAATAAAATGTTTGATTTTGTAAATGATATAAATTCATCTATAACAAACACAGATTACTTATTATCCCAACTAAAAAATACGGTATTTTCAGAATTTCCAATTCCAATTGTAAAACCATATCAAGAAGTTGCAATAAAAACAGCTCCAGAAGTAATAGCTGAAGGAGTTAGAATGCTAATTGAAAGGGAAAAGGATAGAAATCCAGAATGGTATAAAGATTTTGATAAGTATTTTAGTTATATAAATATTGAAGAATCATATCCTGGAGCACCCGCTACAAGACCAGATATATGGAAGAAATTATTAAATAATATAAGGGAAAAAGTAAAGGAAGTAATAGAAGAATATATGGAAAAATATCCTGATTTTAAAAATGAAATTGAGAAAAAATATGGTAGTGTAGATGAATTTGTTAAAGAAAGAATAGGGGCTACATTAGATGTCGGACATATAAAAATGTTTGAAAAATATGGATATAAAAAGGATGATATATTAAAATGGGTTGAAGAAATTAAACCAGAAATTAGACATTTACATGTTCATGAAGCACAAGCTGGAGAAGATACACATTTACCATTAGGAATGGGTTGGGATGATATAATTGCATCAGAATTAGAAAAGCTTAGAGATATATTGGAGAATAAAAAAGTAACAATTGTACATGAACCTGGTGGATATTATGCTAATCAATTCCATAGAATGTATGGAAATGAATATTATAATTTATTAGCAGGTGCTGGGCCTTATGATATATATGGAAATATCCCAACTCAATTTAACACAATGTTACCATATGGAGGAATACAAGTTATTCCAGAATATATTCAGTATACAAGATATTCTCCATATTCTGTTTCAATATTCTCACAATTACCAATAGATCTTGGAGGAACAGGTAAGAAACAAGAAACTTTTTCTGGAGAAAAAGCTGATTAATAATTTAAAAATATTTTTAATTAGTTTTATTTATGAGTATAATAGATAAAATAATATCATACTTACCAACTATTGAAGAACCAAAAAAACTATTATCTTTAAGAGAAAGGGTATATAATACATTATTAGTAATTGCATTATATACTATTTTAGCATCAATACCTTTATTTGGAATATCTCCAGAAGTTTCTGCAAGACTGGAAGAATTTTTATGGTTATTTGGATCAAATTTAGGAACTTTGGCAAGTGTAGGAATTGCCCCAGTAGTTGTTGCAGGAATTTTTATGCAACTATTAGTTGGTCTTGGAATAATAAATATTGATATAAATACTGATGAAGGAAAAACAAAATTTGACAATTATACAAGATTTATTGCATTAATATTTATTATAATAGAAAGTATAATTTTAATTGCAAGTGGAAATATAGCACCAAACATATTTTTAGGAATAAATCCAATAATTCTAGATATTATTTTATTTTTACAATTATTTATTGGAGGATTTATTATATTATTATTAGATGATTTTTCATTTAAATATGGAATTACATCTGGAATAAATATTATTATTTTAACTGTAATAAGTATTGCATTAGCTTTAAGATTATTTAACCCACTTTCTCCTCCATCTAGTTCACCAAGTTTATTTGCACAACCAACAGGATATATACCAGAAGGAATTTTATATTTATCACAAGGAAATATTAATTTAGGTCTTGCATTTTTATTTGCTGCAATTATTACAATTGGAATATTAATATTTGCAGTATATTTACAATCACTAAAAATAGAAGTCCCATTATTATATCTAAATATTAATGGAGAAATAATTAAATATCCAATACAATTATTATATACTTCTGTAATTCCTGCAATATTTATTTATGCATTAATAATTGAAGTACAATCTTTATTTGGATTCAATCCTAATAATCCAATTGTACAATTGTTATCTCCACCAAATATAATAATAAATATTGGACAGTTTGGAATTGATTATTTATATGTTCCATTCAATATATTTCATATAATATTTTATTTCCTATTATTTACAATTGGTGGAATGTTTATATCTAAATTCTGGATATATGCTACAGGTTTAGATCCAAAAAATTTGGCAAATTATTTAACAAGTAATCCAAATTCTCCATTATATACAAGAGATCCAAGAATTGTAGAAGATATGTTAAGAAAATATATAGATCCCATAGGATATTTATCAGGATTTTTAATGGGACTATTAGCATCTTTAGGTGATATATTAAGTTCTGCAGTATCTGGAGTAAGTATATTATTATTAATAGTAATAGCAGGACAAATATATAATGATTTGAAGAGAGTAGATGCATTATATTTAATACCATTAATTGGAAAATATCTAAAATGATAGATTCAATATTTTTCTATGTATTATTTTTAGTTATATTAGTAAATATAGTAATAAAGATAATTGAAAGAAAGACTGGAATAAGAGAACATCAAAAAAAATTACAAGAAATACAGAAAAAATATATTGAAAGTTTTAAATCTGGAAAATTAGAAGAATTAAATAATATTATGGAAGAACTTACAAAAATATATTCAAAAATAATGAAACATACAATGATTGTTACTATATTTGGAATAGCTATATTAATTTTTATTATTTTTGGTTTTCAATCAGGATTTTATATTGCAAATATAAATAATACAACAAATATATTAATAACAAATCCAATATTATATAATCAAGATTTTGCTATATATTACAATAATAGTTTTCTAGGTTTTTATCATGCAAATTATAATATAATAAATTTAAATGGAAAATATGAACCTAGATTATTATCTGTAAATGTTATAACAAATACATTACCATTTAAATTACCAATAATAAATATAAACTGGTTTAATCCATTAATTTTATATATAGTATTATATATTTTAGTACAAATTATTTTATTAGTATTTAATATTATTTACTCAAGATTTATAAAAAAATCTAAAATAGATAATAAAAATGGCTAAGACATATTTAATTAGAAAAACACCTTCAGGTAGAATATCAATAATTGTAAAATTAAGAAAAGGAAATATACCAAGATGTGCAATATGTGGAAGAAAATTGCAAGGATTACCTGCATTACATCCTTCAAAATATAGAAGATTAAATTTATCACAAAAAAGGGTTAGCAGAAAGTATGGTGGATATTTATGTCATAAATGCTTAGAAAATTTATTAAAGGAAAAAGTAAGAGAAAAAATAAAAATATTAAATTCTAATCAATAAAGATGTTACTGGACATTGGTAGAGTATGTATAAAATTAAAGGGAAGAGAGGCTGGAAGATATTGCGTAGTAATTGATGTAATTGATAATAATTTTGTATTAGTAGATGGAGATATAAAGAGAAGAAGAGTAAATATAAAACATTTAGAACCTACAGATAAAGTACTAAATATAAATAAAGGAATAAAAACAGAAGATTTAATAAAGGAAATGTTAAAAAATAAAATACCTGTATCATATTGGAAATTAAAGAGAGAAAATTTGTTGACAAGCGAAATAATAGAACTATATAAACAAAACTTTGGAGAAAAATGGGAAGAAATTGCAAAATCTATTGGATCTCCAGGAAAAGGAAAATTGATAATATAGATTTTTTATAATCTATATAAATCATATTTGATAAGCATTAGCTTATATTTCCCAAATTTTATATACCATGCATGGAAGGTAAGTTATTATTAAGTATATTTATAATAGCCGGTACATTAATAGAACTATATTTATTGTGGAATCCTTCTTTTTTTAGCAATGAATATATAAAATTTGTGGCTGGAAGTATTGTTGCTTTGGATGTGTTGGCACTTTTACAAATTTTATTGAGCATATAGCTTTTTTTAATAATATTATTTTAGGGCCCGTAGTCTAGTGGTAGGATTCTGGCCTCGCTAGCCAGAGGTCCCGGGTTCAAATCCCGGCGGGTCCAGTTATTTATAAAATATCCCATCAGCTTTTTCAGGAGGTTTAGGCTTAATACACTCATATAAAAATTCTAGCAATTTGTCTTTTTCCGTGCATCCATATTTCTTTATAAATGCTAAAGCATCTAACCACGCAATTAGATAAACCACGGGATAATCTTTATCTTCAATCTCTTTAATTTGTTGTTTCAAATATTCTTTTACATTATCTATTTTTTTAATTTGTTGTTTTGGATCTTTTTCTAATAAAAAATCTGAAAGTACTTTAATAATTGGATGCTCTATTTTTAATTTTGTTAATAATTTATATGTTATTTCTATTTCTTCTATAAAGGAAAGCTTTAAATTATATCCATCTGCATTACAGCGATATTCATATCCTTTATAAACATTAAATAAGTATCCTATAATATTTGGTACACTATATTTTAGAGATCCTCGATTTTCTTGATTTTTTAATCTTTTATCTAAGTTGTCACTCATTAATAATAATATAAATAATATTCTTAAAAATAAATAATTTAAGATAAATTAATGAAAATATATCAAAAAGAAATAAAAGTAGAAACAAAAGGTCCATATGATTTTATAGATATAACAGATAAAGTTAATGAAATAGTAAAAGAATCTGAAATAAAAAATGGAATAGTATCATTATTTTCTTTACATAATACTGCATGCATAATAATACAAGAAAATGATGAAACAATATTTAAAGACATTAAAGAATTCTTCAATAGGATATTACCATTAAATATAAAATATCATCATAATTATGAGGGAAATATTAATGCAACTGCACATATAAAAACAAATTTATTATCACAATCTTTATGTATACCAGTAAAAGATGGAAAATTTTTATTGGGAACATGGCAGAGAATAATATTTTTAGAATTATTTGAACCAAGAGAAAGAAAAGTATTTATAACAATAATTGGAGAATAAAAATTAAATAATATATGGAATAGACTTATCTTTTATATTATAACAATATCCATTACTAAATAAACCATAACTTAATTTACTATTTAAAAATTCATTAATGATTTCTGCTATATATTTCTCTGTAATATTATCTATATATCTATTTTTAAAATATAATTCTGCATATTCATCTCCCAATTTTTTATAAGGCTCATAATCTATATCATCATCATTATCTATAATTTCTTCAATTTCTTCAATTGAATTTATATCTTTAAACATCCTAGTTAATATCCTTTTATAACCCAAATATTTTAATACTTTTTCAATTTTTATTTTTCCTTCTTCACATATTTCAAGATCTTCACAACCCTCTATAAATCCTTTTGTAAAATAATATACCGCTATAGGATCTATGCTAAAGTATATAAGATCATCTAATTTTGTTTTATATTTTCTTCCGAGAGGATTGAAATATATCTTCTAAAATTTTTCTTTTACTATTTTTTTCTATTACATTATCTAAATTTAAACCATCTAATTTTTCCATAGTATATTTTTAACAGAAAGATAAATAAAGATATCCTTATATTATTTTCTATGACTGAAAAACTTTTCTGGCAGGATCAATATTTAAAAGAATTTGAAGCAAAAGTTGTTGAAATTAGAGGGAAAGAAGTTATTTTAGATAAAACTGCATTTTATGCAAGAAGTGGAGGTCAACCAGGAGATACTGGAGAAATAAATGGAATAAAAGTAATAGATACATATTATGATGATAAAGGAAATATTGTACATTTATTAGAAAAAGAACCAAATTTCAAAGTTGGAGATATTGTAAAAGGAAAAATAGATTGGGAGAGAAGATATAAATTAATGAGATTACATACAGCTTTACATATAATATCTGCAGTATTAAATAATATGTTCGGTAATGTAAAAATTAGCGGAAGCCAAATATATGAGGATAGAGCAAGAATAGATTTTGATTTAGATAAATTAGATGATGAATTAGTAAAAAAGATTGAAGAAAAAGCAAATGAAATTGTTAATAAAGATTTACCAGTATATGCAAAATTTATAAATAAAGAAGAACTTGAAAAAATGCCACAATTAAAAAGATTATTGGATGAAAAAAGATATGAAAAATATGATGTTTTAAGAGTAGTTGGTATTGGAGATATTGATGTACAATTAGATGGAGGAACACATGTAAGATCTACAAAAGAAGTAGGAAAAATAAAAATTATTGGAAGAGAAAATAAAGGTAAAAATAATAAAAGGTTAATTATTACTGTCGAATAAAATTTTTAGGATTATAATCTTATTAGATTTTTAATTATCAGATATTTTATTTTAATAGCTTGTTAAATAATATTCATTTCCCAAATAATTTATATATTATTATCCAAAAAAATTATTCTATTGTATTGGCTGTTTTAGTTCATAAGGTTTCCATCCCATTTCTTTTCTAAAATTATTTATCAATTCTATTGATTTTATTTTTTCTTCTTTAGGCATATCTTTCTTCCTTAATACACCCATAAATAATGCATATAACCTAGCATTAACTGTTTTTGGAGATAAACCATATTTCATATCTTCCCTTAATTCTTCTAATATTTCTTTAACTTCTTCAGCTCTATCCAATCCTTTATTTCCTATATCTTTAACTTTTCTTCCTAAATATAAATGACCTTTATCAACTACTAAAACTTTTCCATCACTAAATGTTATTCTTCCTTTGAATATTCTATCATAAAATTGCCATGATTCTAAAACGTCAGGTTCTAATACTCTTAATCTATTAAATATAAATCTTCTAATTTCATCAGTAGATATTTTTCCAAATCCCTCTGTTTTTATCCAATCTTCCAATTCTTTTACAATTTGCTTTGCAACTTCTTCAGATGCACCTGCATTAATTAATGAATTATATACCTTATCCTCTAAAAACTCTTCTTCTTTACCAGATCTTTTTATTACTTTTACCATAAATTTTTATTGTAAATTGATATTGATAAAATAATACCGTATACAAAAATTTATATACATATTTCGAATACAATATATTATGAGTAAAACAGATGTTATAAGTATAAGAATAGATAAGA
>JAPWTZ010000017.1 GCA_028275775.1 Candidatus Nanopusillus sp. | reverse complement strand
GATATTATATAAATGATAACTTTATTAGATTCTGGTTTAGATATATTTATCCAAATTTAAGTTCTATAGAAGAAGGTATATTTGATATTAATGATATTAAAAGAGATTATAATAGATATTTAGGATACGTTTTTGAAGATATAGCAAAACAATTTTTAATAAAAAGCAGATTATTTAAATTTACAAAAATTGGAAAATGGTGGTATAAAGATAAAGAAATAGATTTAGTTGCATATAGTGAAAATACAAAAGATATATATTTAATAGAATGTAAACATTCTGATAATATAAATCCAAAAGAAATATTGGAAGATTTAAAAGAAAAATCCGAATATATAAATTTAGATATAAAAAATAAATACTATATAATATTTGCAAAGAGTTTTAAAGAAAGAATTAAAGAAAATAACTTATATTTATTTGATTTAAAAGATCTAGAAAAATATAATATTTAATTTCTATTTATCTTTCATACATTAAATAATATAATACGCTACTAAAAAATAAATTCTTATTATTTTGAATATGGTAAAGGAATAAGCCTCAAACAAATATGGGATCTAAAAGTACTATAGGAGATCATTATTATATCTGCGTTATCTAGAAATGATTTCTCCTTTTCTATTACTATTCTTGGATTGCTATATGGCAAATAGTTGGCTATATCTGCATAAAATATCAACCAATATGACGAATTGGGTGAATTTTTCCTTTCATTAATAATATTTGATAAATCTCTGATGATTTTTCCTATATCTCTTAGTTCATAACTCTTTATTTCATAAGATTTATTCTTTTTTGTAGTATTACATAGAATATTATCTGTTAATAAATCATCTGCTGTGAAATGACATTTTCCAGTATATTCTCCTTTATAATTCATAAGGGATACCCTACCAGTATTGATACTGAAAGTTTTTTCTTTTCCTCCTGTATCTAGTAACTCCATATATATATTTAAATGATCCATATTTTTTATATTACCTCTCATTTTTCTAGCCATTTCTTGTAATTTTATATCTAGTGTTTCTAATAGCCGTGATATTTTAGAGCTAATTTCTAATTTTCTTTCAAAGTTGTAAGATTGTGTTTGACCATCCATATGTTATATAACGTAAGAAAATTTAAAAGAAAAAACTATTTAAAAATGTTGGGATTATGGTATAAAATTCATAAAAATTTTTAACTTTTAAGAATAGGAACAAAAAGATAACCCGGTATAATAAGTTCATACTTTATAGTAATTTCAGACCTTCCATTATTATACTCAAAAATTCCGAATATTGGTGTTCTGTTATAAATTTTTATGTCTGGCTCGTTTGGTTTTTGGGTTAAATACATTTTTGCTTTAATATATAACCCATAAAGAATTGGGGTCTTATCATCAATTTTTTTAGAAATATCAGGATCTTTAAATATCTCCATTCCTCTTCTATGTATTAAATATAGCATATCTAATAGACTATTACGCATATTTTCCATGGGATAAAGGATTTCATATGAACTATCATTTTTTAAATCTAAACATGTAATTTTAATAATATCTGACTGTGATATACCTCCTGATGATTTACATGAAACAACTTTACGGCTTGTGGGATCTAAAACTTGTAGGAAAAGTGGATCTAAAAAGTCTAGGGAAAGTAAATATTCACCCCTAAATTTTGGTCTATCAGCATTACGTTCTTCTGGCTGGACACGGACCAATGCCAACATATCTATATATGCTCCCATTATATCGCTTATATCAACTCTCCTTTTGGCTATATTAAATAACGCTTCATCAAAAATTATATTATATAATACCTCCTCTAAGCTCTTCAAAGGTCTTAGTAATAATCCACTGTTAATTATAAACTCTCCTTCTTTGTGATTATAAGATAATGTTTGATCACTCATACTATTAACATTATAAGAAAACATTATAAAATTATACTATAATTGTGTATATTTTAATAAGTAAATTTTTTAAAAGCAAAATATTTATAATTATAAAATCAAAGATAAAAAATTTACAACTTATTAATTTAAAGAACAATCTAAATTGACCCATATTTAAGTTCTCTTGATAGTATATTAAATAGTTTAAATATTAAAACGTGATATAAAATTCTTGAAATTTTTTCATTAAATATATTCCGCCTTTACAAAGTTAATCTAAAACACACTTTCAAAATCTAAAAATAATTTAAAAATCTTTATTTTTTATTATATTCTCTTATGAAAGCTTCAGTAATAATTATTGATTACAAAAGAAAAAAATATATTTTAGATGCATTAAAAAGTATTAAAAATCAAAAAGGAATAGATTTAAATGATATTGAAGTAATTGTTGTAAAATATTATCAAGATGAAAAAATAGATAATTATATTAAAGAAAATTTTCCTAATTATAAAATAATAAATTTAGATCCTAACGATCCTGATCATTATGTTGGAAGAAACTATTCTGAAGGAATTAAAGTTTCTTCAAGTAATTTAATATTTATATTAGATGATGACGATATGTTTACTGAAAATAAAATTAGTAGAATATTTGAAATTGTAAAAAATATTAAGGATGAAGAATATATGATTGCACATAGATTAATTCCAATAGATATAAATGGAAATATAATTAAAGAAAGTAAAAGTATGATAAAAAGAATTAAGGAAAAGATATTTGATTTAGTAAGCGTCGGTGGAACAGTAGGAATAATATTTCATACAAAGAATAAGGATGAACTGGTGGAATATTTAAGGAATATATATTTTGTTGTTGATAATAGTTTAATGTGTTATTTTAAAACTAAAGGTAAAATAATAAAGATAAAAGATGAATTAACGTACTACAGAAGACATAATCTAAGTGCAAGTACTAGCTTTAGTAAGGATAGTCTTGAAAAACATTTGAAAGATTTTATATATATTTATGAAAGATTAAAATGTAAAAGAGTATTAAATTATTTGATAGGATTAAAAATGGAATTAAATACTGTTTATAATACAAATTATAAAATATCCATAAAAGAATATATTCAATATTTGACAATAATAGATAGTAATATTATAAAAAGAATTACCCATACATTATTATATATATTCTTTAGGGATAAATTAAGAAAATATTATCTAAATAAATATAATTATATAGATTTGGAAAATAAGCAATCATAATCTATTTTTATCATTTCTATTATGGCTTTTTAAATAAAATTTTTATAATATCTTTATAATGAAGAAAAACTCATCGGCTGATAAATGATGAGGGTCTTGAGCTCAGATTTTTTAATATTTTATAGAACAATTATTAATGGAAGAAGAATTATACGCAACGAAATATGAAGTTTATCTTACTTTAATAATTACATTGATAACTATTACAATAATAATAAATACACTGATTAATTCGCCAAATAAAAATTTATATTATATGTCAGCGTTGATTATATTGTTATTAATTATTATAGATGTCTACATATATTTATCATATAAAGGAAAAATACCTTTATATAGGGTAAAAAGAAAAGATTAATTTCTTCTAGATTTTACAATATCTAAAGCCCTTATTTTAACTAAATCTTCAATTCTATTATATAATATTGATTCGGCTAGCTTATATTTATATTCAATATCTTTATATACTAGATAAGCTTTCTTTATTTGATTATTCCTTATATATTCATCAAATATTTTCTTTCTATCAACAATATCTTCCAGAATATTTAATATATCATTATCCTTAAATGACATTAACAATAACATTTTTGCCTCGTTATCCTGGATTTTATTAAGTAATTTTTTTGCATGTAATCTATACAAAACAATTAACATGATCAAATTGTTAATCATTTTGTCAATCTTCATAAATTATCATTGATAAAAAAATTTATAAATGAAACTACCTAGTGATCTTAACAGAATCCAATTCTTCTTTATATTTCTTACCAGGTCCTTCAGTAAAATATTTATATACAGGTTCCAATTTATTTGCCAACCATTTTCCAACAGCTTTCTTTAAATCCATTGGATGTATTTTTCCATCAACCCAATCTTTTCTTAAATCCCATAAATTATTATATATTTTTCTTTCCCCAGTTTTTTCATTAATTATTTCAAATTCAATATCTTTATATGAATATTTATATAATTCATTGGATTCTTTATCAATTATTTTATATACTTCATTCCAATTTATTTTATTATTATTCTTTAATTCATCATATATGTCATAATTTATATTTTCAATATTTTCTATTTTATATAAATTATTTTCATACAAATATTTTATTATTCCATAACCTTCTTGATCCCTAAATATTAAATATTCAACTATTTCCCATATTGGATTGAATTCCAATTCCCTCTGAGGACAGAATGCTTTATTTATTTTATCAATAACTTCTGAAGGACTGTCATGAACAAATATTGCAGAACCTGGTATTGATTTTGACATTTTTAGTTCAGATAATTCTTCCTTAGCTTCTTTTATATTTCCAGATTTTAATTTTTGGAATGTTTCATATGGTAATTGTAGATTTGTTATTAATTGATGATGTACTGCAATTAAATCATAATTTATTTTATCAGCATATTCAATTGTAATTACGTGAATCTTTCTCTGATCAATTCCGGCATGTGCAATATTTATTTTTTGAAATATTATATCTGCAGCCTGCATTAATGGATATATTAAATTTGCAGATGGCATCGATTCTTCATATTTTCTTCCCATAATTGTAACAGATCTTAATAATCTATTTAATGTAGTATTTTTTCCAATTTTAATTACTTCTGCCCAATAATCATTATTATATATTTCTGATGCTAAAACAAATTTTATCTTATCAGGATCTCCACCTAAAGATTTTATTGTTTGTTTCATTGCTTCAGTAAAATATCCTTTTGCAATTCTTTTAATTACTTCAGGATCTCCTCCTAATTTATTATTTATTACTGAATGCCAATCTGCTAAAAATATTTCTGTTTCTGCAAAATTCATAAAATCAATTAATTTATATCCAGATACAACTGCAGTACCTAAATGGACATATCCTGATATTTCATATCCTATATAATGTCTGAAATTATTTATTTTATTTACCTTTTCTTCATTTAATACTTCTATTGTTGGCTTTTTCCATAAAAGTAATTTTATAATATTCTTATCCATCATAATTATTTATAACAAAAATTTTTGCCTTTTTAATACCGATCCATAATTAAATTAATCTCAAGAAAAATTTATTAATTATACTGAAAATGGTAATGATGAAGGTCCATTTATATAGAAATTCTTCAGTATTTCCCATACTTCAAAGAAATCAAATATCTCATATTCAACCATCTTTTTTAATATCTTAGCCCTATAATCTAATATTTGATATATTTTTCTTTTATCATCAATTTTCATTAATGGTGCAATTTTCTTTTCCAATATATAACTATTATATTTTCCAATAAACATATGTTTATCCTGTACAGAATTCCATGTAAATACATTTCTAACAGCAACTTTCTTTAATTCTGCAATATATTTTTCTATTTCATATATATTTGTTACTCTTCTTTCATATCTTCCCTTCACTGTTACAGATGTTGTAAATACAGCAATATTTAAGTTATCTATAAATGTAATTGGAATATTTATTGGTTCTCCGGTCAATCTTTCTATTAATGAAACTATATTACCTGAGTGGAATGTTGTCATAACAGGATGACCTGTTTGCATTGCCTGGAATGCTACATAACCTTCTTTACCTCTTATCTCACCTATTAATATATAATTTGGTCTAGATCTTAATGCTGCTTTTAATAGATCATACATTGATACATCTGCACTTTTTCCAACTTCTCTTGTAATTAACCTTTGCCATATATTGTGTGGTATATTTAATTCAGGAGTATCTTCTACAGAATAAACCTTTGCATCAGGTTTAATAAATGTAGCTAATGCGTTTAATAGTGTAGTTTTTCCCGATGCTGTTTCTCCAGATATTACTATGTTCATTCCATTTTCAATTGCTAACCATAAATAAGCAGCTTCTTCTGGGGAAATTGTACCAAATGAAATTAGTTGTGTTATACTCAATGGTTTTGTAGAGAATTTTCTTATTGTAAATGAAGATCCGTGCAAAGATATATCTTTACCATATATAAAGTTAACTCTTGAACCGTCTGGTAATATTGCATCAACTATTGGTCTTGTTTCTGATGCAGGTCTATCAACTATTTGTGAATATTTAATTATATATTTATTTAAATCTTCCTCATTTTTAAATCCCCTATTTGTTTTAAGCATTCCAAATATTTTATGTACAACATAAATTGGACCTAAACCTAAAATATGTACGTCCTCTAAATAAGGATCTCTTAAAAATGGTTCTAAATATCCATAACCAAATCTTTCCCTAATTAAATAATATAATAATTTATCATATTCTTCTTGATTTTTTATATATACTTTATCAGAAAATAATCTTCTTCTCTTAAAATCAATAACCCTATTAAAAAGATCAATTATGTATCTTTTCACTTCTTCAACATTATTAAAGTTAATGTCTTCTATTGCATATTTAACAATTTTTGTTTGTATTTGTTCTAATTTTTTCTTTTCATTATCATTTAATTCTGGTTCTATTACATTATATAATGCTTCTCCAGATGGTAATTTATATATATGAATAAATATTGGATCTCCAACAGGATATAATATATTAAATTCAGTTCTAGATCTTAAAGAAAAATCTAGAGAAGTCATCCATTCAGGAGGTCCTATTTTTAATGATATTTCATTAATATAATTTCTAAGATGTTCATATTTATTTAATGCTTCATCAAATGATGTAGTTATATCATTAGTTATTACTTTTGTGTTTTCTCTTTTTATTATATATTCCTGTTTTGTTTCTTGTATTTGTTCAGGCATTATACATATGAAGATATTTCAATTATTAGCCCTATATTTGGCTCTACTCTGAATGGTATTAATGTATTATATACCCCCATTGGATATCTAAATCTTTTTATTTCTATTATTTTTAATAATGATGATTCTCCAATAGAAGAAAACCTTAAATTAAAGTATATATCTGCAATTCTCCTTATATTTCTTACAAAGAACTTATTTATTTCTGAAGGATTGTATGTTAAAATAATCGTTTTATCTAAATTTTTTATTTTACTTAAAAATTCAATTAATCTTACTGAATCCATCTTATTTAATCCATCTATTAATGGATATGATAAAGAATCCAATATTATTAACTCATTTTCTAATAATTTTCTAGATTTTTCTTTTGTTAATTCAAATATTAAATTCTCTCTCTCCTTTATTCTGTTAAATAAATTTAGTGTTGGTATAAATAATAATTTTTGATTTAGTAGATAATCTTTTATATCATAACCTAAAGATTCCATTTGTTTAATAAAATCTACAACAGATAATTCTGTAGAAATATATGTTGCAGTATGATTGTTTAATAAAGCCCCATATAATATTCTCTGACATATAATACTTTTTCCAGTTCCATTTTCTCCTTCAATTATAAATATACTACCTTTTGGAATTCCACCCCCAATTCTATTTGAAAATTCATCCCTATCTAAATAGATATTAATATATTCTGCCATTGTTAGCTGAGATAATATAAAGAAGATTGGCCATTACAGAATGTTACTGTTAAACGATCCCCTGTATTCACTGGATAACTTATATTCAATTCTATTGTATACTGATTTAATACTTTATATGTGAAGTTAACTACTGTATTTCCAACTTTTATACTATTTATACAATTTGAAGGATCAATATTTTGTACTAAATATAATATTGAATAGTCACCAGAGTTATAATGGTTTATTATATAACTTACCTGAGTTCCATGTGTTGGAGTTGTTATATTTGATATTCCATCTGCAATTATTTTTCCTGCTGAAGAGTAAAAGTTAAAAAATGTACTTAATACTAGATATCCTGTTATAAATAAAATAAACACATATATTAATTCCCTTATCATCTTTTTATAGGTGATATATAACCTTTCTGAATTAGCTCATTATACAAATCCTTTAATCTTTCTATACTATTTGAACTATTTATTTGAGCCAATTTTGATATTATATATAAACTTACTATGTGATCCATTGGTAATAGTTTTTTATTTTCACCTTCAACATTTTTCAATCCATTTAAATATTCCTTTAATTTTATTTTTACCTTTTCGGTTATCCAATTGATAGATTCATAATAATCTAATGCATTATCTACTTCTTCTATATTTGATTTTTTAACTAAATATGCCAACCAACCAATTACAATTGAAGAAGTAGTTGGATTATCATCAAGCTTGTTCAATGGTAATATATTATTTTCTGAATTTTCTATCTTTTTTTCATTTATAACTTGAACATTCGATATTTCTTCCTTTTTTTCTTCTTCTACAAACGGATTGTAATTTTTTATTAACATTTCATATACAGAAAAAACTTTTTCTAAGTTATTTTTAATGCTATTTATTTCATTTTGATGACTTTCTACTATAGAGTTTATATTTGATATATTGCTAGAAATTTCAGACACTTTATTCTCCAATTCTCTCACACTTTTAGCTAAACCTTCAATAGAGTTAATAATATTTTTTATTTCTGATGTATAATTTTGGTTTACAATATTTTGTTGAGGTATAAAATTAATGTTTTGAACATTTTTGTTGTCATTTTTCTTTTTAAATATGTTAGA
>JAPWTZ010000003.1 GCA_028275775.1 Candidatus Nanopusillus sp. | reverse complement strand
GATAATTCATTAAGCCACTTTATATATACCATAAAAAATTAGAGAAATTTTGATCTTTATAAAAATTAAAGGACCACCAAAAAATAAAAACTACGCAACCGCTTCAATTTCTTCACTTTGAGCTTCTGAATTATTATTATATTTTGATTCTGATTCATTATGTATTATTTTTTCATATTCCTTTGAAAGATATATT
Organism: Candidatus Nanopusillus sp.; assembly: GCA_028275775.1. Classification (GTDB taxonomy): domain Archaea; phylum Nanobdellota; class Nanobdellia; order Nanobdellales; family Nanobdellaceae; genus Nanobdella. Next base: position 39,077 of record JAPWTZ010000003.1, on the reverse strand, counting down.
ATTTCTGCATATTTCTCTGCAAGCTCTTCTGGATCAACTTCCTTTTCTAGCATTTCTATTGCCTCTCTATTTACATATTTATCATAGTTTCCATTCTTAATTTCTTCAATAATTTTCTTAGTTAGATTAACGAGATCCTCATATGTTCTAAATGCTGTCTGATAATTTAGATATCCTCTTTCTTTTAATTCACTCAATCCATCAACATCTCTATATATTGTTAAAAGTTTTCCAAATATAAGAGCCTCTAAAGTAGAAAAACCATATGATTCTGTATATGCTGGATTAATAAATATAGTTGACTTCAATTCTCCAAGCGCTTTTAATAATCCTATATAATATAAAGGATATTCATGCAAAGAATTACCTAAGGCATTGCTATATATATGGACTTCTCCTCTTCCATATTTATTTACAACTTCTTCTAATTTTTTATATTCTTCAGTATTTTTTCCAAACTCTGGAGCAACTATTATTAATCTTACATCTTCACCTTCTTTAACTAAATCTTCAAACAATCTTATTACATCATCAACTCCTTTTTCTCCAGATCTTCTTCCTACATAAAGCAAATTTATCTTATTATCTTTGTAAATATTTAGATAAGCATTCTTATAACCTTCTATCTCTTCTTTATAATATTTATTTAGTAATATCATAAACATAGGCTCAGGTAAAACTTCTCTTTTCTTAATATTTGATCTGGTAGCATTTTTTATAAATCTACTATTAGAATCACTAATAATATGTGTAGGAAACAAATTAATTACGTTTTTTAATCTAGTAAGCTTACCAAATGTATATATATATTTCCTTACTTCATCTAACCACCAACCATATTTATTTCTAAATTCTATAGCTTCTTCAGTATTAGAATTTGATAAATACTCTATTATACGCATTAATTCTCTTTGATCTTCATCGGTCATATAACCCCTCTCTATTTTTTTACGAAGTAATGAATATATTCTATTTTTAGTTGTTTCACTTATACTTTTTAATTTACCAGAATTGATAAATTCTACAAGGTTATATAAGAAATTACCAGCATAATCTGTATGAAACATTAACATATAAATACCTTTTCTGTTATTAGATAATATTTTGTCTAAATCTTCTTTCTCTAAACTATTATTATAAACAGCAAAACCAACATTAGTAATAAATATAAAATCTGAATTAAATAATCCTTCCAGTATATCATCTAATCTAATTTGTTTAGATATACTAGCATAATTTTCTTTATTAGCAAGCTCTATAATCTTCTTTATATCTTTCTTTTTATATAGTTCGTATAATTCATTAAAATCAACCTTAAAATATTCTACATTATTATTAGAATCATAGGTCATTACATAAAAATCTATTTTAACATCTCCTAAAGATAATTTAGATAATTCTTTTAGTTTTAAAAAAGAAAGAAGAGCACCAGTACAAAAAGTTTTAATGCCACCTCCCCACCTATAATCTAATAATACTGCTATTCTCATTTCTAATTTCTAAATTTTTTAACTATCTATGGTGTTTGCTGACCTTGCGGATTATTTTATGGATTTTGTTGGGGCTGTATTCTATTTGGTGGGGGAACCTGTACTACCTGATTTTGTGGTTGTGGATTTTGTTGCGGTGATTGAGGATTAGGTTGATTAGCTTGCTGTCCTTGTTGTTGACCTACTGGTTGATTTTGCTGTAACCCCTGACCTATATAATAACCAATTTTCCTAGATATTTCCTCAAATATATTATTATAGAATCCTCTTTGACCTAATGCATTTAATATTGGTGATATTGCTTCTGGAATTGGTAACTTTGAATACATTGTAGATATTAATCCTTCTATAGAAGATATAAACATTTCATTTAACATAGACATTAAACTAGTTGAAGATTCTAATAGTGATATATTTGGAGTCTTTGATAGTATATATGATCCTATTTGATTTATTACTCCCATATATGCACTATAGAATGCTGAAGCATATTTATCTATGTTCGCCATAATTTCTGACATTGTTACATTTTTGCCTATTGACTTGTAATATTGATATAATGACTCTGCTAATAAATCTCTAGTTATATTTGCAATATTTTGCGCATTTTCTCTTTCTTGCCTAGTAATACCAATATATTCTCTTTTACCAGTAATTGGATCTGGAGATCCCAACCTTTTGAGGGCTCTTATATACAATGCTGATAGTAGATAAATATTGGATAGTTGGTTATTTCCAAATATGTTTTGTCTATATATATTTATCATATCCCTATATAATTGCGAAGGATCTATATTATCTTTAATAGAGTTTATACTAAATCCTTCAATTGTATATTTTAATGATTTGTTGACTTTCGGATCTAACTGAGTATCAATTTGTTTTGCAGCAACCTGCACAGCATCAGTAATAGAACTTATGATTGCATTGTATACTTGCTGACCTAAATTGGGATCTGTACTTAATCCATTGAAAGCATTTTTAACAACATCGTCTAACGCCATATTATATTATATATACAAAAAATTTTATAAATCTTTCTATACCTATATTAACTTACATATAACATTAAAAAAATTTATAAAGATTACTTCTTTAATAAAGTATCAAGTGCCTTTACTATTTCATCCATAATTTGTTTTCCTTCACCAGGTTCTATTATAGCAGCAGTTGATGCTTGTGTATTTATACCACAGGCTTGACCTAGCTTTTGTTTTGAAGAAACATATACATAAGTTACCCCTTTTTCTTCACATAATGCTGGTATATGCATTACTATTTCTGGAGGATCTACATCTAGAGCAATTGCTACCAATTTTGCCTGTCCTCTATCTATTGCCTTTGTAGTTTCATTTACTCCTTTTCTTATTTTTCCACTCTGTTTTGCTCTTTCAAACAATTCATATACTTTTGCTTCATAATTTTGTATAAATGTATTCAATACATCTTCAGGCCATTTTACATATGGAGCTGTCATCATGATATCATCATTTAGATAAAAAATATTTTAAAAAATGATTTATAAATCTTTAAAAATCACTCTGGTCCGAATCTCCAGATTCTCCCGTTGTAGAAGAATCTTTAGATTCTCCAGCTATAGCAGGTTCAGCAACTACATAAGTAGGACCAACTTTAATAACTTTTACATTACCTTTCCAACCAACATTTACATTTTTTACAAAGGTCGCAACCCCTTTTATCCTAGCAAATCCATCTCCCCTTTGTGTCAAACTTTTTATCTCTACTTCATATATATCTCCAACTTTTATTCCCCTAACAGCCATTAATTAATATTAAAATAACTTATATATAAGTTTATTCTTTTTGTATATTTTTTCCTTTTTCAATTATCAAATTTGTCTCATCATATATACTTTCAAGTACTTTTCTATAATCTTCTTTATTTTCAGAAATTTTATCCATAATTTCTTCTAAATCTCTTGTTCTTTTCTCAGAAACAAAATCTCCAAAATTCTTTTCTAAAAAGTTATATACATCTATTCCCAATTTTGTTGGAATTAGATTATTACTTTTATTTATTACATAACCTCTCTCCATTACTTTCTTTACTATTATTGCATATGTTGATGGCCTTCCTATTCCTCTTTCTCTCATTAAATCAATAATATCTGCCTGGGAATATAATCTAACCTTTGGTACTTTCTTACCTGTAGCTTCAACAATCTTTATTCCATTTTGTATTGGCTGTATTTTCATAACATTAATTCTAAATGGAAATATTAGATCCCATCCATGATCTATTACATCTTTTATTCCACTTAATTCAATTTCCTTATTTATTTCAGGTATTTTTATCTTTTCTGTATATTTAATTACAGAAACAGGTTTCATTTGTGATTGAATAAATCTAGTAAATATTAAATCATAAATTATATAATGATATTTTGTCATATTAATATATACTTCAATTTCTCCATTTTCTATAGAATTTCTTAACATATCTACATCCAAAGGTCTTGTAGGTCTAATTGCCTCATGTGCTCCCCCTTCTCCCCAAGATCTTGCCACAAAGTAATTTTCCCCAAATTTTTGACTTATATAATCTTTTGCAATTGATATACCCAAAGGGGATATTCTTGTAGAATCTGTTCTATGATAAGTTATTAATGCAGATTCAAATAATTCTTGTAATATTTGCATTATTCTATCTACACCAATTTTTAATATATTATTTGCATCCTGTAAAATTGTACTAGTAATATATGGAGGTAAAGGTTGAATTTCTTCTTTTTCCTCTTTATAATCAACTATATTTATTTCTTTATCCTTTATATTCTTTATAATTTTATTTATCTCTTTTCTATTCTTTACTTCAGTATCAACATATAATTTTCTATCATTCTCTAATTTTAATTCTAAAATATATGATTTGGATTTATTCCTTTCATCAAATCTATCAATTATCCAACCAAGAACTGGAGTTTGCACTCTTCCAGCAGATAACCAATTTTTATTAAAATATTTTTGAACAATTTGAGATAAACTAAATCCCAACCATCTATCTTCAATTCTTCTAACAACTTGAGATTTTACTAAATTTAGATCAATATCTCTTAAATTTTCTAAAGCATTTAATATTGCTGTTTTTGTAACTTCATGAAATTCTGCTCTTTTAATATTTCTATTAAATGGATATAATACTAAATATAAAGAATATGCAATCATCTCACCTTCTGTATCAGGATCTGTTCCAATTATAATTTGATCAACTTCCATAGCTAATTCTTGTAGAGCTTTTATTCTATTTATTGAATCATCAACATTTGTAGAACCACAATATGGACATTTTCCATCTTTATATTCAGTAAATTGATTTCCACAAGATAAGCATTTTTTAATTGTATTATAATATGGATAAAATACCCCATCCTTTCTTTCTATACCAAATAAACCAATATTATCTGTTGTTAATTCTAAAATATGACCTTTTGATGCTGTAATTAGTAAATACATATTTCCTAAAGAAACTTCATAAACCTTCAATCCGCCAACATTTCTTATTGACGGTCTTCCAAAAAATGAAGAAATTGTTTTTACTTTATTTGGTGATTCTACAATAAATAAAACAACCTTCATTAATTCTTTTCGTTCTTTATATATTTTTCCAGCTTTTATATCTCTAATTAATTGCCTTTCCTTTTCTATTTCATTTTTTAATTCTTTTATATTTATTTCTGAAAATTCTTTAAAAATATACATTATAATTGGGCAAGAGATACTGAAATAACTTCAGAACTGCTTACTCCTTCTATACTATTTATTTGATTTAATAATTCTTCTTCTTTAAATTCCTGGTCTGGATATAAAAATTTAACAATTAATGAATTTAATCCAAATGCTATTGGTTGTATTTCATGAGATAAATATTGACCGCCAAAATTTTTTATTATATCTTTTACTTTTTCATTTATTTTTTCTAAATTTACATCAATATCATTTGGAGATATCTTTAATGTTATAACTACATATCTTCCCATTTTATGGTCCAGTATAACCACAAACTGGGCATTTCCATTCCAAACCCATTTTCTTTTCTTTATTACTCCTTATTATTATTCCCTGACCACAGTTTGGACATATAAATTTTACTACTGTCTCACTTACTATTAAGTTTTTCAATACATTTGTTTTTTCTAATTCAGTTATATCCATAATAAAATTCATTAGTAAATCATTTTTAAATTTTTTCTAATATAACTAAAAGTAATCTTTTATTATAATTATATAAATAGAATGAATCAACATATGTTAAGGAATATTTTTTAATATAATTTATTATATTATCTAAGATTTTTTTATAATCATAACTATATAATAAAAGATATAATTTTCCATTATCTTTCAACAACTTGTTTGAATGATAAAATATATATTTGTCCTTTATATTTAGTTCTTGATTTTTCTTTATCCTAAAGGTAAATATTTTATCAATCGATTCTTCTTTAAATTTTAAGTCAATCCATTCTATATCCAGTCTTCTAAAAAATATTATATCATTTACTAAAGCATTTTCAGAATTTTTTTCTATTAATAATAATTTATTTTTATCTTTATTAACACAATATATTTTAATATTAACTTTTTTCTTTATATTCATATATTTTTCAAAATAATCAATATATTCTGAAATTTCCTTCCTCCTCCAAAATATTGGCAATATATTCTTTATATATATACCTTGTTCTATAGAAAAAGAACCATCATCCATTATATTTAATATTTCTTCATTTTCCTTTATATTTGAATAATATATAATTTTATTTACCAATGTTGATTTTAATTTTTCAATTTTTTTCAGTTGATATCCTCTTTCATATAGATTTTTTATTAAAAAATATTTATATTTATCCTTTTCCTTATATAATATATTATCTATTGTTCTAGAATTAAATAATAAATTTAACCTTTCTTCAAAATCCAAATTTGTATAAATTAAAATTTTGTTTTTCTTTTCAATCATATTATAATCAATGTTTCTATTTAATATTTTTTCTATTTCTTTAATTGTAATATTTTCCAATCCCTTTTCAGTTATAAGCAAAGTATTATAATTATTATTCATAGAATATAATATAAATGGAAAATTACATAATTCCATCAGTAAGTCAAATATTAATATTTTTAATATTATCATTTGTCTTAATAATATCTACATATACAAGAAGATATATAGAGGATGATATTGAGAAATATTATAAAAAAATGGGAATTATTTCATTTATAATATTAATTTTTCTCGTTTATTTCAATTACTATATAATAATATTTATTTTTATTTATCTATTAATTTATAGAAAAAATTATAAGAGCTTTATTATTGCGTTACAGACTTCTATAATAATATTTTTATCATTATTAAATGTTATAAATAGTTATTATGAATTTTCAATACTTTTATTATTCATAATATTTTCTTCATTTTCATATAAAAAATAAAATTTTTTATAAAACAAAAAATAAAGAAATATTATGGAATTAAAAGATGCTATAAGAAATAGAAGAAGCATTAGGAAATATTTAAATGAAGATATTCCATATGAAGATATATTAGAAATATTATCTTTAGGAATATTAGCACCAATAGCTGGAAATATATCACATTATTATTTTATCATTGTAAAAGATCCTGAAAAAATAGGAAAAATTTCTGAATTTGCAGGTCAGGATTTTATAAAAGATGCAAATACATTAATAATTATTGTATCTGATGATAATAAATTAAAATCATTATATGGAGAAAAAGGACAAATTTTTGCAATACAGGATACTGCTGCAATAGCAGAAAATATATTATTAGCTGCTACAGATAAAAATATTGGAACATGTTGGATAGGATCTTTTGACGAAGAAAGTATAAAGAATTTATTAGAAATACCAAAAGATAAAAATATACATATTATAATTGCAATGGGATATCCAAATGAAAAACCAAAAGAATCCATTAGACCAAATTTATATGATATAATATTCTTTGAAAAATGGGGAAACAAAGTATATAAACCACAATTCTATCCTTTGTTTAAAAATATAAAAAATATAACAGATTATTTTAAGAAAGTATTAGAAAAAATATAATCTATATTATTAATTTCTTTTCAACTAAACTTTGTTGTGCTGGTTTTAATTTTGGCAATAATACTTCAATCATATCATCTATGAATTTTGCCAATGCTGGTGCATACAACCAAACAGCAACATCCATTGAAGATGGAACTTCTTTTTCATCAAACAACATCATTAATATTTCTTCAGAATCAATTGTAACAATTCTTCCCCTATAATCTCCAGCATCATATATTTCAACTACACTCATTAATTCTTGTACATATTTTGCATTTCCCTCATCTATTGGTGTTATAATTCTAACTGGTATTTGTCTTTCTCTTAATTCATAAAATATTGGCTTCAATGCAATTGCATCTCTAACAAATGTTAATTGAGTTGTAACAATATTTACATGTTTTTCAGCTTCTTTCAACATTGATTCTAAATGACTTATTATATTTTGCTGCCCTCTTATTGCTCCAGATTTTTCAGAAACATCTATTGATCCAGCACCAGATTTATGTAATGCATCTAATTCTTTAATTAAGTCAGAAGTCTTTACTTTTTCCAATTCATTAATTTTTCTTGTCATTGTTTCTTCATATCTTCTTTTTACTCTTTCAACAACTTCTGTAGGTGGAACAGCAAGATATTTTATTGGTTTTCCAAGTTTCATGATTACAAATCCTTTCTTTTCTAATGATTCTAAAACATCATATGCTCTTGACCTTGGTATATCTGCAATATCTGCCAATTCTCCAGCAGTCGCAACTCCTTTCATTAATAGGGCCAACCATATCCTAGCTTCATAAGTATTCAAATTAAAAGATGACTTTATCTTCTCTACCAACTCTTCACTTATAACCATAATTTATCTATATAATAAAAAGCTTAAAAATAGAATTACTTTTTTTGGCTTTTATATAGTTCTACTAACCTATCAATAGTATCAGCATCCTCAACAGATTTATCAGGTCTAAGTCTTATAAACCTAGGAAACCTTAGTGCATAACCTGAAGAATATTTAGGACTTTTCTCTATTTCATCATACAATACCTCTATTACAATTTTTGGTTTAATCTTTACATACTTTCCATTTTGCTCCTCTATATAATCTTTTAACATTTCTGTCATTTCCTCAAATGTTACATCATCTGGACTTTCCTTTTTCTCTTTAAATCCACTTCCTACTTCGCCAACTTCCAATAATTTTCCTGTTTTTTCATCCCTAACAGCAATCACAAAGGATGTTAACCATCCACTTCTCTTTCCTTCTCCCCATTCAGCACCAACTATTACCACATCTAAAGACTCTTTTACAGGTTTTAATTTAACCATATAACCAACCCTTCTTCCAGGATGATATGGCGCATCTAATTTTTTAAACATAACACCTTCTAAACCATTACTAATTGCCTCTTCAAAAAATTTTTGAGCTTCTTCATCTGAAGATGTTATTATACTTTCTGATAATGATATTTTATTTATATCTTGCTTTACTATTGATTCCAATATCTTTCTTCTTTCTTTAAATGGTGTATTTATTAAAGATTTTCCATCATAATAAATTATATCAAAGATTCTAACAACAACGGGTATTTCCTTAACCATCTTTTCTATATCATATTTTCTTCTAATTCTTCTAGAAATCCTCTGAAATGGTAAATATTTTTTATTTTCTTTATCATATCCAACAATTTCTCCCTCAACTAAAAAGTCCTTATCATTTGGAAAACATTCTTTAATATATTCTATTACATCTGGAAATTGCTTTGTTACATTTTCCAATCTCCTAGTCCATAAAGATATTTGATCACCTTTTTTATGTATTTGAACCCTAAATCCATCATATTTATATTCAACCTGTGCAGGTCTTCCAACAACATCTAAAGCCTCTTTAGCACTCTCCGCTTTTATTGCTAACATTACTCTAATTGGATTTCCTAATATTGGTTCTAATTTAAATACAATATCCTTTCCTTTTTCTAAAATTTGTTTTACCAGTTCACCAAAATCATTCAAAATTGAATAAGCAATTTCTACATTTTCTGATGGTAAACCAAAGGCCATAGCTATAGAATCTATTATAATTCCCTCCCCAACACCTATTTTTAAATCCTCTAATGTTAATCTTGCAATATATTTTGCTTCTATTGGTGATGATGAAATAAATAAATTAGCCAGATATTTAATCTTTTTATCTTGTGTTCCTTCTCCTTCCAATTCTCCTATTGTCCTAAAAGTATTGTATACATCCTTTACAGTTAATTTCTTTGTAAATATGGATTTTTGTTTTCTTTCCGCTACTAATTTTTCTGCAACTACCCCAAGATCTCCTGTTTTTACAAATAAACTTTCAATATAATCCTTATCATAACCTGTAGCCAAAGATAAAGCTCTAATAGTAAATTTTTCAGCTATTCCTATATCCTTATCTTCCCATGGATAAAAAATCATTCCCTGTAATAACATAAAAGTCTCTTTTAAAGAATCTTTATCTATTTCCTTAATAAATCTAGCTAATATTTCTGTTTTTTGATTTTTTTCAGAAACAGATTCTAATTTCCTAAATACCTCAGCAAGTTTCGCAAACTCCATAAAAAATATATAAAATTAAATTAAAAAAGTCTATTGTAGTACATCAATACCTAGATTCACATCTTTCCTTACTTTTGTTAATTCTCCAGATTCCCATTCTTCCTTCCATTTTCCTAATATATATGGACTCTTAACTCCAGATATAATTACTGTAACCTTAATCTTTCCTTTCATTTCTTCAGATTGCCTTGCACCCATTATTGTTAATGCATCTTCTCCTAGATGTTGTTTTATATATTCCATTGCTTCATTTATTTCATTTAATGTCATATCTGGTCCTCCTTCAACATGTACTAAAGCACCAGCTGCACCATTATAATCAACATCCAATAATGGTAATTCTAATGCCCTCTTTGCAGCAGTTACTGCTCTCTTTTCATCATCTGCAATTCCAATACCTACTATTGAAGCCCCACCTACACCTAATACTGTTTTTACATCTGCGAAATCTAAGTTAATATATGAAGCTTTATCAAATGTTTCTACTAAACCCTTTATCATTTGTCCTATTAAATTATTTGCATATCCAAATGCTTGTGTAAATGGTAAATTACCTGCATATTGTAATATCTTATTGTTATCAATTAATATAACATTATCTGCATATTTTCTTAATTGTGCTAGACCCTCTTCTGCTTTTTCTCTTCTTACTACACCTTCATTATAGAAAGGTAATGTTGCAACTGCTACTACAAGTGGTACTCCAGCTTCTTTTGCTATTTGTGCAACAACTGGTGCTCCTCCTGTACCAGTTCCTCCTCCTAAACCTAATAATATCCAAACCATATCTGCACCTTCTAATAATTTCCTTATATCTGATTGAGAAGATCTTGCAGCTTCCATTCCTTTTGATGGCAATCCTCCAGCACCCAATCCCCTTGTAACTTCTTTACCTAATAGAACTTTTTTATGGGCTCTAACTATCTTTAAATGAGCATAATCTGTATTTGCTGCAATTACTTCAGCACCTTTTATATTCATTCTATATAACCAATCTGCCATATTACATCCTGCCCCGCCTACACCTATTATTTTTATTGTTGGCAACAATTTAAACTCCTCTCCTGGCGATACTCCTATTATTTCATCTTCCATTTTATTATTAGCTTCTGCCATTTATAGTTATGGCATTTCGCATATTAAAAATATTTCTATAAAAAAATAGTGTTTTTTGAAGGTCTTAGTGAATTTTCATAAATTTAAGATAGCTTTTAACATAAAATAATAAAATATATAAATTATATAAATACTTAACAAATTTTTCTGAATAGTAAAAAAATCATGTTAAGATAATCATTAATAAATAAATTTTTAAATATTACATAGATCATTGCTATTAAATAAATTATAAGATAATCAGAAAAGATAAAATTTATAAAATTTATTATAACTATTATTATTATGAAGTTAGAATCTACCTTACCAATGTTTATACTACCAGCATTAATTATAGCAGCATCAATAGTAGCTACCACTCAATATTTATCGACAAATATTATTCATATGGATTCAAATATTATAGCATATGCAGATTGCGCACAGAATATGATAAATTATGCATTTTTAGGACAAGTTTATAATTTTTCTCAATGTTATTTAAATAGCATAAATCAAACATATGTAAATTGCTATTATAATTCAACAGATATTATATGTAATATAAATGGAACAAATTATATTTATCCATTAAAATAATTTGTTAAATATTTTTATAATAAAAAATTAAAATATTTTTTATATTAAACTTTTATGAAATATGCAAAAATAAGAACGAAAGATAACAAAGTATTTGAAGGTTATTTAGTAAATGAAACATCTGAATTTATAATAATAAAATTAAAGAACGGTTATAATATTGGAATAAAAAATGATGATATTTTAGAATTAAATAAGGAAGAAATAGAATCAAAATATGAGAATAAAGAATATAAAAAATTAGAAAGTAAGAAGAATAAAATATCAATATTAGCCACTGGCGGAACAATATTATCAAAAATAGATTATAGAACTGGTGGAGTTCATATGTTAACTAAACCTGAAGAATTAATTGATCTAGCACCAGATCTATTAGATTATGTTGAAATTAAAAATATAGAAATACCATTTTCAATTGCTTCAGAAGATATGATACCGGATAATTGGATAGAAATTGGAAAAATATTAGTAAAGTTATTAAATGATGACATAAATGGGGTAACAATATTACATGGAACTGATACAATGCATTATACATCAGCAGCATTATCTTTTATTGTAAAAAATTTAAATAAACCAGTTTCAATTACTGGATCCCAGAGATCTTCTGATAGACCATCCTCAGATGCATTTTTCAATTTATTATCTTCTGCAGTATATGATAATTCTGATATAGCAGAAATAGCAGTTGTAATGCATGGAAGCAGTTCTGATATTTTTTCATATGCACATAGAGGAACAAAAGTTAGAAAAATGCATACAGAAAGAAGAGATGCATTTCAATCAATAAATTCTTTACCATTGGCAAAGATATTTCCATATAATAAAAAGATTGAAATAATCGATAATAATTATAGAAAAAGAAATAATAATAATAATCCATATTTGGATGATAAATTATGTAAAAAGGTTGCATTAATAAAAACATATCCAGGTTCTGATCCTGATATAATAAAATATTATGTAGATAAAAATTACAAAGGGATTGTAATAGAAGGAACAGGATTTGGGCATGTACCAACAAGTCCAACAGATAAAAAATATTCGTGGATTGAAAATATAAAATATGGAATAGAAAAAGGTACAATATTTGTTATGACATCTCAAACAATATTTGGAAGAACAAATCCTTTTGTATATAGTAATGCAAGATTATTATATAATTTAGGAGTTATATATGCAGAAGATATGCATCCAGAAACAGCATATGTAAAATTAATGTATGTTTTAGGACATACAGAAAATTACGAAGAAGTTAAAAAAATGTTTTTAACAAATATTGCTGGAGAAATAAATGAAAGAAGCTCTTATGAATTATTTAACTTTAATAAAGATTAAACTTTTAATGAACAAAAGATCCTTCCTTTATATCTCTATCAACTGTTAATAATGATAAATTACCTTTTCCATCTTCTGCAGCTAATAACATCCCTTGAGATTCTACTCCTCTAAAACTTTTTGGTTGCAAATTATAAACAATTATTATTTTTTTATTTAATAATTCTTCTTTTTTATACCATTGTTTTATTCCAGATACAATTTGTCTTACTTCATTTCCCAAATCAACTTTTAATATATATAATCTATCTGCATTTGGATGATCCTGTACATCTATAACCTTTCCAACAACCAATTTTATTTTTGAGAATTCATCTATTGTTATATAATCCATTTTAAAATTTTTTATTTAAATTTTATAAATGGATCCTGTGAGAGATTTAAAAATAAATAAAGATATGAAAATAAGAGATTTAATAGAGCAATTTAAATATATAGGAGGATTTCAGGCACAAGAATTATATAGAGGATATGAAATATTAAAAGAAATGCTAAATGATAAAAATACAATTAAAGTATTAAGTTTTCCTGCAGATATTATTGCAACAGGAATTAGAGGTATAATTAAGGATATTATTAAAAATAAGTTATTTGATATAATTATTACAACAGCTGGAACATTAGATCATGATATTGCAAGACTAACAAAAGATTATTATTTGGGATATTTTGATTCTGATGATATAAAATTAAGGGAAGAAGGAATATTAAGGTTAGGAAACATATATATACCAGAAGAAAATTATGGTATAGCAATTGAAAATACATTAAGACCAATTTTAGATGATATATTTAAAGAATTAAAAAATAAAAATAGGAATTTAATATCTACTCATGAATTAATATTTGAAATTGGAAAAAGATTAGAAAAATTTGATAAAAAAGAAGAAAGTATAATATATTGGTCATATAAAAATAATATACCAATAATTGTACCTGGAATTACGGATGGTGCAGTTGGAACACAAATATTAATGAAAGAATATGATTATCCAGATATACAAGTATCTGTATGGGAAGATGAAAAATTTTTAGCATCAAAATTCTTTGGAGAAAGAAAGGTTGGAGCTTTAATTTTAGGAGGAGGAATATCAAAACATCATACAATATGGTGGGCTCAATTTTCTGGAGGATTAGAATATGCAATATATATTAGTTCTGCAAATGAGTTAGATGGAAGTTTATCTGGAGCAAAAACAAAAGAAGCAATAACTTGGAAAAAAATTAGAAAAAATGCAAAACATGTAAATATATGGGGGGATATAACAATTATATTGCCAATAATTATATCTGAATTTTTATAATCTGAATACCCTCTTTTCATCATCTTTCAGTCGACATCGATTTCTTCATATATAATTTTATAATTTAAAAAAGTATATAATTATTATCGCACCTCCTGATCAATGAGGGATTCCGAGTATGAGGCTGGTGACACCGCGGTTAAAGAAAAAAAGCTCTTATTTTTCCTTTTTGCCAATCATATAATATAATTTTTGAAACCCTTTTTATCCAATCAAAATCATTTTTTATATTATACTTCTCCCTTAATTTAATAAATAAATCTTTTATATTTTCTATATTTATATTATAATATTCTTCAAATGGTTTTTTACCTATCTTTTTATATAAATATAAAACTGCCTTTTCTGGATATTCTAATTTATCTACATCATATGCTCCCAAAATTGATAATAAATATTTATTTTTTGTTTCAACAATACCTGGAGAATCTATTAAATAATATTTTCTAGATAATTTAATTATTTGTAAATGCTTTGTAAATCCTGGTTTTGGAGAAGTACCAGCACTTCTTCTTCCAACCAATATATTTATTATTGAAGACTTTCCAGTATTTGGATATCCAAATACCCCGATATATGCTTTTTCATATTTCTTTCCAACTTTTTTTATTGCCTCTCTTAACTTTCTACTTCCTTTTCTATATATTGCTGACATATATACTGTTATATATTCTTTACTAAATTCTTCTACCACTTTTTTTAGAAAATCTTCACTTACTAAATCAGATTTATTTAAAACCAATATTAGGTCCTTATTTTTATTTTTTATATATTTTTCTATATATTTTACTCTACATAATTTTGGAAACCTAGCATCCAATATTTCAAGTAATATATTAGATTTATTTATTAATTCTTTTATTTTATTATCCATAATATAAAATATTTTAGAAACATAAAATAAAATATTTTTTTAAAAATTATTGATATAAATTTATAAATTAATTTCAACAATATTAATATATGGCAGCTAGAAGAAGAAAAACACTAAAAGAGCTTTTATTAGAATTATTAAAAACTCCAAAAACCGTTGATGAATTAGTAAAAGCAGTAAAATCTAAAAGACCAAGAACAAGAGTTAGAGTTATAAAAGCATTAGTATCAAGATTATTAAGAGAAGGATCAATAAAGAAGGTAGGAGACAAATTACAAGCATAAAAATTTAAAGTTTTTATTTATTTTAAATTTTTAAAAATTAAAGTAATAAATGCTTTTCCTCTAAAATATCTGCTAACCATTTTAAATCTAATTCTTCTAACTTCTCTCTTGTAGGTCTTCCATTTATCCAACCTCTCGCTTTATAATATTCAGGTAACATTTCATTAATTTTTACTACATAACCTGCAGAAGGTCCCTCTTTAAATGGTTCTTCTAAGAATCTTTTTGGTAAATTATCATATTCTGAATTATCTCCAAATACTAAAATATTATATACCCTTTCTGCATTCCATATTCTTTCTCCAATTTTTAATAATTCTTGAGGATTAATATCCCATCCAGTAACTGAAGATAATTGTTCAGCATATATTTCTTCATTTAATGCATACCTTGAAAATCTACATACAATCATACTATCAATTGCTGCAGCCAAATCTTGTTCTTTTTTTATTAATTCTCCTTTTCCTTTTGTTTCAAATCTATTAATATTATTATTTCCTAAATAAGTTGGTTCTGTAACTTCTTTAAATAATCCTAATTGATCATAATCACCTGTATTACTTGTTGCATACCATAATCCATAACCCTGTGCTCCTCTTGGATCAAAACCAAACAAAGGCATTCCCCTTTTATTTATCATTGCATATTCTTCTGCATTATATTTCTTTGCAAATTCCTTTGTACCTTCTGATAAATCATCCCCAATTCCAATTCTATTTGCAATTCTATATATTAATTCAATAATTAATTCTGGATCTCCCCAATTAACTTTTAATCCTTCCAATTTTTCATTTGGTATTTTTCCTTTTTCAACAAATTCAATAAATGTTCCAATAACATGACCTGTTCCAACAATATCTAAACCTAATTCATTACATAAATGGTAAGCCCTTAAAACAGAAGGTAAATTATCATTATTTAGATTATATCCAAATCCCCATACACCCATATATTCTGGACCTTCTCCCTCTGTACTAAATAATGGTTTATCAACCCTTGTATATTTTTTACATCCTATTGGACATCCCCAACATATTGATTCTCTTGTTTTTTCTTGATCTAAATATTCTTTTACAATAGTTTCTCCAGATAATTTATTAAAATCTGAAAATACATTTGTTTGATAATTTTTTACAGGTATCATACCTTTTTCTCCTAAGGCTTTTGCTAAGAATCCTGCAGTCCCATATTTTGGTAATATTATAGATGTAATAGTAGAATTTCTTACAAATTGTGAAGATTTCAAAATAACTTCTCTGAATTTTTCTTGATTTGCAATTTGAGGTTTTAAATTTCCTCTCACAGCAATTGCCTTTAAATTCTTACTTCCAAATACAGCTGCAATTCCACCTCTTCCAACAGCACCTTTTCCTTTATCTTCTATTACAGCAGCTATTTTAACTAATTTTTCACCTGCAGGTCCTATACTAATTACTTTAATATTTTTTGCATCATCCTTTCCTACAATTGATGATAGTTCTTCCCTAATTAAATCCACAGTTTGATAAACTGTCTTTCCCCATAAATGTTTTGCATCTCTTATTTCTGCTTTTCCATTATATATCCATAAATATACAGGTCTATTTGCTTTTCCTTCAATTATTATAAAATCAAAACCTGAAAATTTTAATTCTGCACTAAATTTTCCTCCAGCATTTCCTTCATAAATTGTATTTGTTATTGGAGATTTCGTAACAATAGACCATCTTCCAGCAGTTGGAATTCCAGTAATTCCAGTTACAGGTCCTGTAGCAATAATTAATTTGTTTTCGGGACTTAAAGGATCTACATTGGGTGGTACTTCCTTTATTATATAATATGTACCAATTCCCCTTCCTCCCAACCATTTTCTCAATATATCTTCTGAAGGTAAAGATTCTATAGAAATTTTCTCTTCAGTTAAATTTACTCTTAAAATCTTTCCCATATATCCATAAACCATAAATTATAATTATTTTCATACTTAAAAAATATTTAATATTCTAACTATATTTGATAAAATAATAGAGTTATTTTTATAAGGATTGAAAAAATAATAGAGTTATTATGACATATATAAATAGAGAAATAGAAGAAAAAATAAATAAGTTTATCGGAAGAAAGGAAATAATAGGAATAAGAGGACCAAGACAGGCTGGAAAAACTACATTATTAAAAAATATTTATGAAAAAATCAATGAAAATAAAGTATATATTGATATGTATATAGATGAATATAGAAAAAATTTTGAAGAAAATTATATAGATTTTATTAAAAGATATAAAGATGAAAAGAAATTATTTCTTTTTTTAGATGAAATTCAAAAATTAAAGGATGGTGGAAAAATATTGAAAATAATATATGATAATTTTGACGATATTAAAATTTTTATATCTGGATCTTCAACATTAGAAATTAATACAAAAATACTTCCAGATTTGGTTGGAAGATTAATATTATTTACTTTATATCCTTTTAATTTCTATGAATTTTTATTATCAAAAGATAAAGGACTTGCAAATTTAGTAAAAGAAAAAAGGGAATCTTTAAGGGAATTTTTAGAAAAAGATGATGAAATTAAAAAACCATCTTTTAATGAGGAAATAGTAAAATATTTAAAAGAATATTTAATATATGGAGGATATCCAGAAGTTTCTATAGCAAAAGATTTTGAAGAAAAGAAAATATTATTAAAAAATCTATATAATTTATATATTGAAAAGGATATTGTAAATTTTTTCCATATTTATGATTCTTCAAAATTTATAGATCTTACTAGATATTTATCCTTTATAATAGGAAATATTTTAGATATTTCTTCAGTTTCTAAAGAATTAAAAATAAGTTATAGAAAAGTTGAAAATTATATAACAATATTAAAACACACATATATAATAGATCTAATTGAACCTTTTCATAAAAATATTGTAACAGAATTAAAAAAAGCTAAAAAAATATATTTTATAGACCTGGGTTTGAGAAATTCTGTTATAGATAATTTTTTAGAATATGATAAAAGAACAGATAAAGGACAATTATTAGAAAACTTTGTTTATATTGAATTATTAAAAAATTTCTCAGATTGGAAAATAAATTATTGGAGGACAACTGGAAAGGCAGAAATAGATTTTATTTTAACAAAAGGAGATAAAATTATTCCAATAGAAGTAAAAACATCTAGAAGAATTAATAGGGGCTTTTACACATTTATTAAAAAATATAAACCAGAGAAAGGATTAATAATAACTTTAGATGAATTTGAAGTGAGAGATATTTATAATACAAAAGTATATACTATTCCGGCATATTATATATAAATTTAAAGGATATTTAAAATTTATTGGGCCCGTAGTCTAGTCGTAGGATGTCGGCCTGGCTAGCCGGAGATCCCGGGTTCAAATCCCGGCGGGTCCATTATTTTCCAAATCTTCTTTCCCTTTTCTTATACCATTCAATTGCGTTTATAAAATCTTCTTTTGTAATCTCTGGCCAATATTTATCTATAAAATATAATTCAGAATATGCAGCCTGATATAATAGATAATTACTTATTCTATGTTCTCCACTTGTTCTTATTATTAAATCTGGCTCTGGATATGGAATTTCATCATCAAAATATAAATATTTCATAAATAATGATTCATCCAAATTATTAATATCTATAATACCTTTTTTAAAATCTTCAAATAATTTTTTAATACCATCAATTATTTCTTGCCTGCTTCCATATATAACTGCCAAATTTAAATAATATTTAGAATTATTTTTTGTCAGATCTTCTACTAATTTTATTTCCTTCTGAATATCATCTGGTAAAAGATATGTCCTACCAATTATCTTTATTTTTACTTCATTTTCAATAATCCTTTTATCTTCTCTTACCATTTTTAATTTTTCTCTTAATAATTCTAGTATAGGATCTACTTCTTCTTTTGGTCTTTTTATAAAATTGTCATATGAAATAATAAAAATTGTAGCAACTTTTATACCAAATTCTATACACCAATTTAAAAATTCCACAGCTTTATCAGAACCAATTTTGTATGCTTCATAGATAGATAAATTATATTTTTTAGCATACCTTCTATTACCATCTGGTATAACTGCTACGTGTTTTGGAATATTGTCCATAACTAATCATATTTAATATGCTTTAAAAATATAAATAATTTTAATTACAAAGTTATATTTTCATTATTCTCTCCTTTAAAATATTCAATTGATAAGATTACAAAGTTTAATAATATTAAACTTATTAAGAATATATATTGCACCCGTCGTCTAGTGGCAGGATGCGGGCCTTCCAAGCCCGCGACCCGGGTTCAAATCCCGGCGGGTGCATAATATAATTTATTATTTCTTTTTCTGGATAAACTATATATTTAACATATTTTATATTTCCATTTCTTAGATTTTCCCTAATTTCTTTTCCACTAATAATTCTAGGACTATAA
The DNA here is from genome assembly GCA_028275775.1 of Candidatus Nanopusillus sp. Taxonomy (GTDB): domain Archaea; phylum Nanobdellota; class Nanobdellia; order Nanobdellales; family Nanobdellaceae; genus Nanobdella. The sequence continues at coordinate 18,994 of JAPWTZ010000003.1, read as the reverse complement.
ATAACCTTAAGGTCTATATCATAAATTATTTTATAAAATATTCTAACTATTTTAAACATTATTAAACGTTTTATATCACCAGTATTTATTATGTAATCTGTTTTCCATTTATTATAATTAAGAATATTTCCAATTTTAACAAAGAGATCAATTAAATTTTTATAGTAAATACCATATACTTCAATATTATATTTTTCTCCATATATCATCTCTAAACCTTTTGATATATTATCTATTGTAACATCTAATGGTATCGGATTACTATCTAATCTAGAATTTTCTTTTCTAGCAACAATAATTTTTATATTATTTACATCATATTTTTCTAGAATTTTCCATAAACTATTCAAATGACCAATATGAAATGGCTGAAATCTACCAATCAATAAAGCTGTATATTTACTTTGCATTATTAATTTATTAATTATAAAAATTTACATAAAATGTATGGATATTATTGTAGGAAGATCATTAGATGATTTAGAAAAATATGGATTGAAAGGATCAATTTTCATAGGTAAAGAATATATAAAAATGGAAAATGCTTTGTCTTTAGCAAATACAGTTTATTTAGATGTAAATCTTCCACATTTAATATTAATTGCTGGAAAAAGGGGACAAGGAAAAAGTTATACATTAGCTTCAATATTTGAAAGTCTATCTGATCTTGAAAAAGATTTATTAAATAATTTCTCAGGATTAATATTTGATACAATGGGAATATTTTGGACAATGAAATTTCCAAATTATAGAGATGCTGAATTATTAGAAAAATGGGGTTTAAAACCAAAATCAATAAAAAACTGTAGAATATTGGTTCCCAAAGGTTTATTAGATGAATATAGAAAAATAAATATTCCTATAGATGATGTTTTTCAATTAAATCCATCAGATCTATCAGGAATTGAATGGGTTTTAACATTTAATTTAGATCCAACATCAAATATTGCATTATATATACAAAAAATTATAAAAAGAATGAAGGAAAACAATAATGGATATTCTATACAGGATATAATAAATTATACTGAAAAATTAGATATAGATAGTAATATGAAAAATGCTATAACTACATATTTTGAAAATGCAGATAGCTGGGGATTATTTTCTGAAAAAGCTGAAAGTATAAGAAATTTAACAAAGCCAGGTTATATAAATATATTAGATATATCTTTATATACTGCAATAACTGGGGGATGGTCAATAAAAAATTTAGTAATTGGATTAATATCTAAGAAAATATTTTATCAAAGATTAATATATAGAAAAGTAGAAGAATTAGAAGAAATATATATTTCAAAAGAATTGGGTACAAGAGAATTTCCATTAATATGGATTGCAATTGATGAAGCACATGAGGCAATTCCAAATGATTCAATTACACCAGCAACAGAACCTTTAATACAAATAATAAGAGAAGGAAGGCAACCTGGTATAACATTAGTATTGGCAACACAGCAACCTGGTAAAATGCATACAGATGTAATTACCCAAAGTGATATAGTTATATCACATAGAGTAACTGCAGAAAGAGATTTAAAATCTTTAAATGAAATAATGAAGAATTTTACTGCACAGGATATTGATATATATATGAATGAAAATTTACCAAAGAAAAAAGGTGCTGCTTTAATTTTAGATGATAAATCTGAAAGAATATATCCTGTTCAAATGAAACCGAGGGTTTCTTGGCATGGAGGTGCAGATCCTACATTAATAAGAAAAAGATTATGGTTAGAGGGATAGTAAAGGAAATAGAAGGTATAATTGCAATAGTAATTTTTATTTCATTTTTAACATTTTATTTAGCAATGTATAGAGGATACATAATAAACAATATCAATAATTATGATCAAATAAATTATTATAATGATTATATAAACAATATATTAAATTCAATTGAAACTAAATATTATTTATTGTCATTAAATGTTTCAATACCATTATCTATGTATTATCAATGTTTACAAAATTCTCCAATATATAATAATTCAATTTATGAAAATGCATATAATGATTTTTGTACATCATTTCCAATATATTATCCATTAAATATATCCTTTTTAACAAATTATTCTGGAGTATTAAATAATACAAATAATACATATTTAGATCCAAATGTTGGAATATTTTTTTATGCAAACTTTCTAAATTTTAATATAAACAATAATCAACCACAATATGTTTTAATAAATGTTTCAAATCCTTCAAATCAACCTTTAACTAATTATCCTGTATTTATAACTTCTACCGATATTTTTTATTGGTTACAAAATGGTTATAATCTATCTGTAGAAGATTTAAATAGAAATAATTATTATTTTTGTTATTTAAATAATAATTTAAATTGTAATAGTTTTAATAATAATGCTTATGGAATTTGGATTGATTTAAATATTTCTCCAAATAGTTATGTAGTATTAAACATTTCTCCAATAAATGGAACAAATAGTTATTCAGTTGATGGAAAAGAAATATTTCCGGTATATGATAATTTTAGTTATCAAAATTATCAACAGTTTAGTCAATATTGGATAAATAATACCCCTATAAATATTATATATATGAATCCTGGAGATTATATTTACAGTACACAGTATAATAACTTTAAAATTACTTATAAAAATAGTATTCCTAAAGGCAATTATTTAATATTATTTAATATTAAAAATAGTAGTCTTTATAATGCTTATATACAATTAGGAGATAATTGTAATATAAATCTACCATCTTCTGGAAATCCAAATTCTTTATATGTTTATTATTGTTATAATAATGATAATAGCGCTAATTTACAAATATATGGTCAAAATATTATTGCATATTATATAAATATAATTCCATATAATGTAATACCAAATATAAAAATTATTTATCAACCAAATTTAACTAATAATTATAAATTTATTATAGGTCCGAATTTAACTTATGACTTTTCTCAATATAATGATTTAGGTAGTGGAGAAATTCCACTATTGAATTATAATAATGACTTTGCAATATATAATAATAATGGTATGAATTTAGCATACTTTTCTTATCTAACAGATAATTATGGTAACAACTACTATTCTATTCCATCAAGTTATTTAAACATATGCAGTTTATATACATTTATTGGTTTTTCTTTCTATACTTCCCAATATGAGCCTTATAATTTAACTCCCTATGTTTACAATGACTCATTAGCCTTATTATATCTATATAATTCTACAAATCTATCTATAAAGGATATAATATTTTCTAATACTTATTGGTATATATTTAATACAGAAAAATACTACAATTCAAATAATATGATATTTTGGAATACTTCGCAATCTTATTATGGTTTTATTTTAGACTCAACTAATATTTATAATAAAATATTTGACCTAAACAATTTATATAATGGATATTTTTATTATGAATATGAGAATGGTATAATATTAAGAAAATATTATAAATATAATATACAAACTTTTATAGAGACTATTACTTGTTCTGGACACTTAGATTCTATATTATATACAAATTATAATCCAACAATATATATTTCATATATTTCCTCATATAATAACTATAATTATAATAATCTTTATTTCTTAAATGCAACATTAAATAATAATTATAATTATCAAAATTATTACTTCTATCTATATTCAAATCCAAATTTAGATAAACAAACCGCATTATATTTAGCATTTTCTACTCAAATTCCATATATTGAGATAAATTATATTAAACCAATAAATGTAATAAATTTAAATAATTTAATTAATTTATCAGAAAATTATCAAAATGCATATTTTTATTTTAATAATTTAAACATAACAATATTTAATGGAACAATATATCAAGGAAATATTGTAAATAATTATACATATTCAGAAAACTTTAATATATATGTTTTAAATACAACAATGGTAAATACATTATATAAAGATCAATTAACAATATATATAAAATGAGAAGCTGGATAATACTGGTAGAATTAGCATTTTCAATAATATTATTGACCTTTTTCTTTTTATATACTTATTATAGCAAATATAACAATTACAATATTTATACTTTTGATCCAAATAACTTAATTTATCTAAATTCTTCATGCAACAATAATTTATATATATATGAAATAATAAATCTAACGAATAATAATATTACAATATGCTATTTTGGAAAACAAGTAAATTCTACATATATAGAAAATTATGAACCAATATTTGAATATTTATATGCGGGGCAAAATTATTTTAATCCATATATATTAATTATATTTGGATGAAATCTCAATATATATTATTAGCAACAATTGCAATTATTATTATTTTATCTTTTATTACATATTACAATCTTTCCCCAATAAATAGTATTAATCCAAATTTAATAGGAAAAAATTTTGAAGACCAAATAATATATACATATCAAAATTTTGGATATAATTATATATCAAATTATACATTATATTTTGAAAATTATACAAAAGAAATTAATTATAATTTTTCTTTCATTTGTATATCTTCATATAATTTATCAATTCAAGAATGTAATGAGAATAATATAAATTGTTGTTATTATTTTAAAGGATTTTTTATTGTAAATCAAAGCATATTAAAATATTGTAATGAAAACTTTATTTTATATAGTCCACCAAACTGGATTTGTTTTTGCTATAATGTAAATAATTCTAATAGTTATTATATTAATTTCTTTTGTATTTAACATAAACTAATATATAAACCTGATTGGTTTTTATTTAACAATAGACATAAATTATTTGTAATTGTAAGATTAGGACCATTTATTATATTAAATGGAATTGTATTAACAGTAAAATTATATTCATAATCATATGCAGATAATTGAGTTATATTTAAATTTATATATGGAGGAACTTGTAAAGAATAATTTATAGTAGAATAATATATACACATTATTTCTCCTGGATAAATATATATAATTGTTTTTGTTGGTAAATTATCATAAGCTTTATAATTACATGAATAACAAGATCCGATTGTCTCTATTTGATAATTTAAATTTGTCAATAATTTTACAATATATTTTAAGTTTAATTCATCCTGCTGATTTTGAATTGTTAAATGAACAAAATATAATACAAAAGATAATATAGAGATGGCAAATGCTGTATATATTAAAAATTCAATCCATAAACTTATACCTCTCATGAAACAGATTTTATATAATCAATTAAATTCTTATTTTCGTTATTTAATTCTTTATATATTTCATTAGCTAATTTATCTAATAAACTTCTTCCACTATTTGTTACAATTCTTCCCTTTTTCTTTCCTTCATTTACTTTCATAACTAATCCTGCATTCTCCAATTGATGCAATATTTCCCTTATTAATTTTCCATATCCTTTTACAACTTTTCCAGGTTCCATTCCCCTTTTTCTTAATCCAGAATATTTTCTTCTTAATCTAGAAACACCAATTGGTCCATATAAATATACTTTTCTTAAAATTGATGCTGCTCTATAATACCACCATCCAGGTCCTCCATTATAATCTACATCTGGTGGAAAATCAGGATTTCTCTCTTTATCTGGTCCTGTTTTAATAAAAAATGCCCAACTTGGTGGTTTTATTATATCTTTATAATTTTCGAATAAATATTTAGCTAATCTTTCTACAAGCATTTGACCATTTACATCTCTTACAGATACCATAATATGCAATATTTATAAAACATTTTTAAAATATATGTAAATTATGAGTCATACTAAATTATTAGGTCCTGTTGCAAGATTTGGTTCTAGATATGGAAAAGGAATAAGGGAAAATTTAATTGAAATTGAGAAAAAATATAGGAATAAAAAATTAAAATGTCCTTTCTGTAATAATATATCAGTAAAAAGATTATCTTATGGAATATGGTATTGTACACATTGTGGCAAAAAATTTACTGGAAAAGCTTATAGTATACAATGACACAATATATTTGTATAAATTGCAAAAGAATAATAGATGGCGAAACTGCATTGAAGAAGGTTAAATGTATATATTGTGGATCAAAAATATTGGTAAAATTAAGACCAAATACAATTAAAAAAATAAAAGCTGTATGAAAATAATAATTAATATTGAAGATAAAGATTTAATAGATATATTAAAATTTTTAGAATCTCAAGAAGGAATAAAAATTGAAAATAATAATATAATAATTGATAAAAAAGATATATCAAAGGCAAGAGCTCAAATGAATTTAATATTTAGATTATTAAAAATATATGATAATCTTAACAAATTCTTGTCCAGTTTGTAATTCAAAGGATATTGAAATAAAAACAATTGAATATGATTTTCCAGAGATCGGTAAGTCATTACTTTATGTATTTAAATGTAATTCTTGCAATTATAAAACATTTGAAATAATACCACTAGAAGATAAAGGTTATATAAAAATAGAATATAAAATAGATAATATAGAAAAGGCAAGAAAATTACTTTTGAAATCTCCTTATGCAAAAATAATATTAAAAGAAATTGAAATAGAAATAACTCCGGGTATTGAATCAAAATTTGAAATTAGAGCAATAGATGATTTTTTAATGAATGTAAAAAATAATTTGGAAAGCTTTAAGATATTATATTCTGATGATAAAGAAAAATATAATAAAATAATAGAAAAGATAAACTATATAGAAGATGTATTAAATAATAAAAAAGAATTAACTATAATAATAGAAGATGAAAAGGGATTGTCAAAAATATATTAAGATTGTTGACTTTCTTGTTTTACTTCTTCAATTGCAGACATTTGATGTCCTCTCCAAATCCTTACATATGGAGGTGTAGCAATAATCCAATCTTTATTTACAGCAGCTATATCCCCTCCAATTGCATCTACAACAGATTTTATTCTAGATACAACTCTCTTTACTTCTACAAGATCCTTACTTCCACTTAATCCTGATATATCTACAAATACTATATAATTTCTTTCCCTTAATGAATCTACAACAGCTTTAACTTCTGATGGATCTTTTATCCTAAATACTCTAACATAAATCTTTACCTCCTCAGCCTTCTGAGTAGGTATTACCTCTACATACTGATCAGAAGATTCTTTCTTCTTTGACTTAAATATGTTCCCCAAAGATACCATATAAATATATATCTTTCTACCATTTTTATGCCTTTGGTTATTATTTTTGATTATCTTTTATGATATTATCTATTTAGATTGTAAATTAGATCTCTTTAATAAATCATTTAATTCCTTTGTTAAAGAATTTAACTTTTCTTTATATATATCAGACTGCTTTTTTAACTTCTCTGCTTCAACCTTTAATATTTCTTTATCTTCATTTAACTTATCTATCAATTCTTTTTTATCCTTTTCTATTAATACATTCCCTATCATATAATAAACCTTTTTATTATCTGGTAAATTCGATAATTCTTTTAATGCATTTTCTGTTTCAGCTAAATCTTGTAAAACTTTTTGTCTTTTATTTTCTATTAATAAATATGCTTGTCTTAGATTTTCAAACTCCTCATACTTTGATGCAATTTCTTCTTCACTAACCATTTTTATATATTATAAATTTCATTTAAAAATTATTTATGCATATATATTAAATAATCCTTTTCCCTCTTAAAGAATCCATACCTTATTCCATGAATTATTTCTCCATCCTTTGTTAATTCTAATACATATTTTTCAGCAATTGCATCTATTATACCATCTTTTTCCCATATTTTTATATTAATCTTATACTCTTCAGGTACCCATTGAACAATTTTTGCATTCAATTTTTTCGCATCTTCTATACTATCTGATATATATTTAGCAATAATATAATCTTCCTTTTTATCTATTATTTCAATATTAAATCCTTCAAATAATCTTAAATATTTATTATTTATATCATTTTTATCTATATAAATTATATTAGATTTTATTATAAATTCCCTATATCCCAAATCTACTTCAGGATGATTCTTAACTTTTATTACTTTATTTAATGGTAAATCATTTATTATAACTTTTACAGGATTTCTTATTATAAAAAATCTCTTAGCCTTTTTATCATATATTTCTCTATTATATGCATATATTTTGTTCCAATCTATAACTACATCTACAGGATTTGGACCTATTTCTAAAATATATTTTCTTATTGCCTCTCTATCAATTCCCCTCCTTCTCAATCCTCTTAATGTTGGTAAAAATGGATCGTCCCATCCAGATATTTTTCCTTCTTTTATTAATTTCCTTATTTCAGATTTATGTAATGGTAAATCTTTTACTAATAATGCTCCATAATTTATTACTGTTGGAAATTCCCATCCAAAATATTCATAAATATATTTTTGTTTATATGCATTTACTTCATGTTCTTTCATTCTTAAAACATGCGTTATTCCCATTAAATGATCATCTATAGATACAGAAAAATTATATGTTGGCCATAACCAATATTTTTCTACATAATTTTCTCCATATTTTTTTAATAAATATGGATGTGGATTTTTATTTGGATTAACAATTCTAAATGCAATCCAATCCCTTACAGATGGATTTGGATGATTTAGATCAGTTTTAATTCTTATTACTGCTTTTTCTTCTTCATAATATCCATTTATCATTTTTTCAAATTGTTCCAAATGCCATTCAGGTTCTTTCAATCTATATTCTGTAGGAATTCCTTCTGCTCTATATTTTGATATTATTTCTTTTGGAGAAAGATCTACATATGCAAATCCTTTTTCAATTAATTCTTTTATATATTTATAATATATATCTAATCTCTCAGACTGTATATAAAATTCATCTACTTTATCATTTATTAACCATTCAACATCCTCTTTTATTGAATCGTATACATCTGGATCTGGTTTTTTAACCTTTGGATCCGTATCTTCAATTCTTAATATAAATTTTCCTTTATACATTTTTGCATATTCATAATTCAATATAATTGCCCTTGCATGACCTATATGTAAATATCCTGAAGGATTTGGAGCAAATCTAGTCCTAACTTTGCCTTCTATTGCATTCTTTAATTCCGGTAATCCTTTTCTTTCTTCTTTCTTTTTTTCTTCTAATAATTCTGGATATTCTTTTAATAATATATTATAAGCTTCTTCTCTGGATATATTAATCAAATTATTTATTTCTTCTTTAACTTTTGGAATTATTTCTTTTATATTTTTCTTTATATCCGGATTTTCATATACTATTTTTGATACAACAGAATTTAAATCTACATTTCCATACTTATATTTATTATATAAAACCCATTTTCTTATTAATTTATTTATATCCATTTTATAATACCCTTATTGCCCACTTACCTTCTTTTAAATTTAATCTTTTAGAGAATTCAGAATTATTTTGATTTACAATTATAATAAATCCAGAATAATCTTCAGATAAATCTGTAGAACCACAATATGGGCATCTATCTACATCTTTATCAATTATTGCTTTACAATTTCTACAAATTTTTCTTTTTGGTTTTCTATATGCCATTATTTACTAGATTTTTTCTTTTGTTCAAGCCATTCTAATTTTCCCAACCCTGGTTGCTTCATTGTCATCGCAATCCTTACATTTGATACACCTTTATAACTTATTGTAACTATTCTTGCTTTTACCATATCATTTACCTTCAATACTTTTCTACTATTTTTTCCAATTAAAGCTTCTCTTCCAGAAACAGATACTTCATCATCCATTATTTGAGAAATATGAACCAATGCATCTATAGGTCCTATATTTATAAATGCTCCAAATTCCGTTATAGATGATACAAATCCATATGTTAGTTCAGAAATAATTGGAAAATATGAAATTGCAGTAAATTTTACTTTATAATATACACCCCCATCTTCAAAAACCATTATACCTTCAGATATTTCATCTATAGATTTTATTGTTACAATTATCCCATATTCTTTCCCACCCATTCCAACATAATTATTTAATAATATTTTTTCTATCATTTCATTTACATTATCTGTTATTTCATTTGGCGGTACTCTTACTACATCATATATTTGGACTTCATAAAACATTATTAGAATGATTTTATAAATTTTTATAAATCTTTGTAATTTTTATTTTTTTGCAATAAAAAATTATTATGAGTATAATGTTAAATAATTTAATTAAATTCTATCAAAATAATAAAGAGATTTTGGAAGATATGGTAAAAATTTCACAAAATAGAGAAGTTGGGTATTTATTATCAAATAATAATTTTGGACATAGACCATCAAAAATAGAAACAGAAGATGATATAATAAATTATATTAAAAAAGGTGCTATTTCATTTCATATATCAATTGAAAGATGGATTGATTTAAATATATTAAGTGAAAAAGTTTCAAAGAAAGATTTAAATGAATATAGATTGGGATGGGATTTTATAATAGATATTGATGCAAAATCTTTAGATTTATCAAAAGTTACTGCAAGAATTATCTTTGATTATTTAAAAGAAAAAAATATTAAACCAATATATATAAAATATTCCGGGGGAAAAGGATTCCATATAGCAATTCCATGGGAAATATTTCCTGAAACAATAAATATATATAAAAAGGACAATCTTGTAGAAGAAGAAACAAGGAAATTATTTCCAGATCTTGCAAGAATATTGGCATTATATATATCAAAAGAAATAGAAGAGAAATTAAAGAAAATAGTACTATTAAAATTTAGTGAAGAGGAATTAAAAAATTATGGGGTAAATGATATAGAAAAATTCAATCCATATGATATAATTGAAATAGATACAATATTAATATCATCAAGACATTTAATTAGATGTTTATATTCAATAAATGAAAAAACAGGAAATTTATCTATACCAATAAAAGAAAATTATATAGAAAAATTAAATCCTGAAGATTCTAATATAAATAATTATTCATATGAAGGTATACCATATTTAACAGAAGATTTGGAAAGAAAAGAATCTAAGGAATTAAAGAAATTAATTAATGATTCATTATTATGGAAAATAAAAAATGAATTTGAAGCAGTAAAAATTAGTCAGTTAGCAGAAAATTATAAAAATCAAGAAGGAATTGAAGAGACAAAGAAAGATGTAGAAGAAATAAAGAAGAGAAAAATAGAAATAAATGAAGATCTATTCCCACCATGTATAAAAAACATATTAAATAATAAAGAAATGGATGATGGAAGAAAAAGATCTTTATTTATATTAATAAATTTCTTTGCAAATATTGGATGGGATTGGGATAAAATTGAAAGATATATAAAAGAATGGAATGAAAATTTACAAGATCCACTGAAGGATAGATATATAGAATATCAATTAGAATGGCATAAGAAATTATATAAAAATAATAAAAAATATCTAACTCCAAATTGCGATAATGAGATATATTATAAAGATATTGGGGTATGTACTCCAGATAATATTTGTTCTTTAATTAAAAATCCATTATCATATCCAATTAAAAAAATTAAAAGTATAAAATCTTCTCAGGATTCTCAAAATAATTAATATAGAACTTAATTTCCTCAATATGCTTTCTTAAATCTTCAACTTCCCTTACTCTAAAATATTTAAAGAATTTTCTCCTTTCAATATCATTTACAATTATTCCATCAGATTCTAATAAATTCCTTACATATTTATATAAAATTCTTCCCTTATTATCATTATCTGTTAATATAATTGCCTCTCTATAATTTAAAAATATTCCATCATCTTTTCTTAATTCATATATTGTATATACATTATTAAATCCAAATTCTTTTAATACTTCCTTATCCCTCTTACCTTCTACAATTATAATAGAATCCTTTTTCTCCCTTAACCTATATAAAAAAGATATTATCCTATACATTATAGAAAGTTTAACTTTTAATTATTAAAGTTTTTTTATTTATTATGCCACCAAAGGAGAGGATTGTTGATGGTAAAACATTCTCATATACTGGACTAATTGACTTCCAAAAATTCTATAAATCAATGAAAGAATTTTGGGATAGTAAGGGATTTGACTTTTTTGAAAATAAACATGAAGAAAAAGTAAAAGATGATGGATCTAGATCTATAAATTTAGAATGGCATACAGAGAAGAAAATAACAGATTATGTAACATATAGTTATGATATAAGTATTACAATAGATAGTTTAAAATTATTGGATAATATGAAACAATATGCAGAAAATCTAAATATAAAAATAAATGGAGATTTAATAACAGATTATCAAAAATATTTTGGAGATAAACCATTTAATATATTTCTTAGGGGATTATTTGAAAAGTATTTATATGATAGCGAATTAAAGGATCATAAGAAAAATGTTGGAAAAATTGCAGATGATTTTCTAAATTTAGCAAAAGACTTTACAGCATCATTTAAACTATGACCTGGGAAACAATATATAAAACAAGAGTAAGATCAAAAATAAAATTTATTCCACAGGATTTTTATGAAAAATTTAAAAAATTCCTTGAAGGTGAAAAATGGGAAGGAATATTTAAGAAAGATAGATATGAAAAATATTATTTTCATCGATTAACTCCGGAAGGTTTGTTATTTGTAGAAGCCAAATGGGAAGCTTATAAAAATTATTGGAAAGAAGAACCAAAAATTGATTGGAAAGTTGAATTAACAATAATAATTAATGCTTATAATATAAATACATCCATTGGTGATTTAGATGTAAGTATAGAAAGTTCTCATAATGTAGAAGAATTTAAAGAATTTGATATAAGTAAAGCTAGTACAACTGAAAAAATTTTATTGAGTTTAGGGTTTTCAAAAGTATTAGGTTTAATGAAATCTAATCTAGAAAAAGTTAGGGGAAAAAAGAAATTAATAGAAATGTCTGGAAGAGATTTATATAATGATTCTGAAAAAATAAAAAATTTTGTAATAGATTATTTCAAATTGTATAAATATTAGATATTAAAAATTTCAATATTTAATTCCTTTGCCCTATTTATTATTTGTTCTCTTTTCCTTTTTCCAACATTAGAAGCAATTATTGCACATTCTTTTTCTTTATCTATTTTTTCCAATTCTTCTACATTATGTATTAATACAGGTTTCTTTCCATTTGGCAATAATCCTTTTACTTCTCTTGGAGAACCATATCCGACTTCAACCATAGAAACTCTACTTTTCAATTTTTTTCTTATCTTATTATGTATACCCCTTGGTCTTCTCCAAGATTCTTTTTTATTCCTCAATTTTATTACTTTCCACCACTGATATCTAAAATAATCTGGTTTTTTTCTTTTAATTATTTTTCTTAATTTTAATAATTTATTCATCATGGTTTTTGAACAATATAAATTCCATCTTGGAACTTTCTTAAATCCTTTTCCCTTGGCTTTACTGAATTTTCTATCAATCCTGCTAAATTTCCCAATAATTCTATATCATGTCCTTCTAATGTAATTTCATTTTCATTTAATGTAGCCTTTACTCCTTTAGGAATTTCTATTTCTTTTATATCCCTTCCACCCATATAATTTTCAATTATTAATTTATTATTTTGTAATTTTAATTTTAATGGAAAATGTATTGAGACAGCCCTTAATTTATATACAAAACCTTTTGTTACACCTTCAATATCATTTTTTATATGTGCAATCATTGTATTCATATCTCTAATTATTTTCTTTGAAGGAAAATATGCTTTAAATATTATTTTATTTTCTTTTATTTCAACAAAAATATTTCTATTATTTATATTTCTATATTTTTCTCCTTTAGGTCCCCTTATATATATTCTTCCATCTTCTATTGATACATTTACACCATTTGGTATTTCTACATAATCAATCATAATTGGAACTCTCATTTTATCTTTATATTATAAAAAATATTAAAAATTATTCTTTTACAATATTTACACCAAAATTATTTTTTAAATATTCTATAACTTCTTCTTTTGTAGTTCTATGTCTTTCAGGTATTCTTGATCTCTTAATTCTTCTATACATTACTCTATATCCAGGTCTTCTAACAGTTACTATAACATCCATACCATATATACCAATTGATGGATCATATTTCATACCGGGTATCCATACATATTCCTTTATTCCAAATCCAAAGTTTCCATATTTATCAAATTGTGATTCTTTTAATGTATTATTTACTGCTTTTAATAACCATTTCAATGCTTCTTCTGCTTTCTTACCCCTTATTGTTAATTTAACCCCGATTTCCAATCCTGGTCTAATCCCCCAAGCCTGTACTCTTTTCTTTGCCTTTGTTCTAACAGGTTTGAGATCAGGAAACATCTTTTTTAACAATTTTTCTGCCTTTTCTAAAGGTTCACCAGGTTTACCTACCCCAATATTTATTGTTACTTTATCAATAACAATTCTTCTCATTATATTATTTTTATTTGAGTTCATCTTACAGTAATTAAAGGTTTATCTTCGCCTATTACAATTGAATAATCAAATATTGTTTCTTCTTTCTTATTATTATCTATATTTATATATTCTATAAATCTTGTATGTCCGAAAGGTTTCCTTAATATTTTTATATTTTCTAATTTTCCAATAGTACTTACCTTTGCTCCATAAAATATATATATTAAATTTCCTTTATTCATTTTTATTATCTTTTCTATTTTATTTTCTTTTGTATTAAATAATATACTATCTCCTGTTTTTATATCTTTATCATCAATTATAAAATTCCTTCCATCAATTCCAGTAACCTGTATTTTTCCTCCTTTAACAAGATTCTTCCTTACAATCTTTATTATTTTTAGATCCTTCTCCTGTTCTGGAATTTCAATTAATTTTAATTTTAAATTATTAGACATAACAACTCTATAATTTTTATTTAAATCTTTAATTGATATAACATCAAAAATTCCAACATTATATCCCAAATCCTTTATTTTCTTATTATTTACCAAAACTTTTTCATTTCTTAATAAATATTTTGCTTCTCTCTTATTTTTTACAATTTTTAAATAATCCCTTAACCATAATAATATTGGCATACCATATTCAAACTTATATCCATTTGTTGATGGTCTAATAATCCAATAATATTTCTTTCTACTTATTGGCCATGTTTTTGGTATTGCAATATTTCTTAAATGCCTTTTATTTGAAACATGAGCCATTTTATTATTTTTTAATAATTATTTTTAAAATATTTCTTATTTAAATTTTTTATTCAATTCCATCACTTTAGCCAATTCATCTTCCTTTACTGAGAAATTATTTATCAATTGATTTATTAATTCTTCTATTTTATTTTCTTCAATATTTTTTGCCTTCATTTTCCTTTTTATAATTTCTATTCTCTTCTTATCCTTTAAATTTAATCTTAATATTAATAATTTTGAACTATGAATAGGTCTGTATACTTCTCTATTTGCTTTGTTTGTAAATTTAACATTATCTATATATACTTTGTATCTTTTTCTATCTATATATATTACAAATCCTTCAGTATTTCTATATTTACCCCTTAAAACTTTAACATAATCTCCAACCCTTAAAGGTAAAGAATTTATATTAATTAATTTTTTTATATCCTTTGATAACATTGAAGAAATCATTTTGCCCCTAATATGTAAAGGTGCATTTATTATATATTTCCTTTGTTTTCTAGAACTTTTAGAAGATTTCCATGATGGACTCCAATCATTATAATCAATATTTTTTATTTTTAGAACCATTTTATACAACCATACTTGCAATTTTTCCAATTTCTGGCCATCTTTCAACAACTTCTCTTGCTACAGGTCCTCTAATAATTGTGCCTGCTGGTGTTCCAGTTTTTTCATCTTTTATAATTACACATGCATTATCTTCAAACTTTATTCTTGTACCATCCTTTCTTCTATATTCTTTTCTTTGTCTAATTATAACTGCTTTCATAACCTTTCCAACTAAAGATAGATCTCCATCTATTATTGATACAGAAACCATATCAGCAACTCCTGCTCTTGCATATCTTCTCTTTACACCTTTATATCCAACTACAGCAATTACTTTTGCCAATTTTGCCTTTGAATTATCTGCAACCTTTAAAATTGTACCAACACTAATTCCCTTAGTTACTTTTGCACTAATTGGTTTCATTTTTTATTAATTATAACAAAGTGAATTGTCTTTGATAAAGGCCTTGTTTCTCCAATAATAACTTCATCTCCTTCTTTAATATCTAAACATTTTGGGATATGAGCCTTAATTTTTGATCTTCTTATCATATATCTTTCATATTTTGGAATATAATAATATCTATAAAAGGTTACTAATGCAATTCTTCTTCTAACTCTCTCAACTTTTCCTTCAAATAAAAATCCTCTAATTCTTATTTCTCCATGCCATGGACACTTTTTATCATCACAAACCTTTTCTGGTGGATTTATACCTTCAATACCTATATTCTTAACATGAGTCTTCTGTACCATTTTATGATTAAATTATAAATAGATTTAAAAATAATATTTATAGAACAATGATGATGGATCAACGATCTGAATAGTGATGACTGATGGGCAAACTGAAATTTATAAAATTTAGTATAATAATCCTTATTATTTTAAAGAGGAAATTTAAAATTTTTTATAATCCATATATATCTTTTATATTATTTACTATATAATCCATATACTCTCTATTACCTATAAAACTTACATAATCATCTTCATTATTAATTACTTTTTCTTCTATTAATTTTCCTATTAATTTTTTACTATCTATTTCAAATAATGTTATTGGATAACTTGAAAATCTTTCTTTTATTTGCTTTTCTTCAAATAAAATATATCCTTTTGCTGAATATAATGATAAAGCTATATATGGATCTATAGGATAATACTTTTTTATTTCATTTTTACTATTTTCTTTTTGATAAATATCACTTGCATTATATATTCTAAATCTAATTTTTACCCTTTTATATTCAGATAATAGTTGATATCCAAATATATTATATGTCCTCTTATCTAAATCTATCATATCATAAAAACTTCTTATTATTATTTTATAATTATCAATTCCAAATATATCTTTTAATATTTCAGATATATAATGTAACATTGCTATTCCCCAAAAATCCAATATATTTACTGTTTCGTCAATTATTTTACGTTCTCTCTTTAAATGATTTAGAGCTTCATTTAAATATTCCAATTTTGTTTCTTTTATCATTTCTTCTATTTTAGAAATACTTAATTTTACTTCATCTATTTCCATACCCTTTTTATTGTATAATACCTGGATTGGTTGAAATGCAATATAATATTCTTTACGCCCTCTTAAGATTACATCTCCAGATTTATATAATACTTTTGGTTTAATAAATATCCTTTTCTCTATATTTTCCAAAGGTTTTGTATTACTTCCCCATTGTAAAATATCTACATCTATTTCTTTTATTTTATTACTATACATATCTATTATTTTTCCAATATATAACAATATAATCAATGTTGTTATATTAGGTAATGCTATATAAGTTGGAATCACAAATTTTAACCTCCCTTCTTTATCTATAAATTTTAAAATTTCATCTAAAGTTATTTTTCTATAATTATTAAACATTATATATCCATCATTCATAGGTATTTATTATATTAAATTTTTACAAAATTAAGCGGGCGGCTTCCGTGCTTTCCCGGCCATCGCCAGTACTCACACGGACGTGGGCCGGCTTAACTTCCGTGTTCGAAATGGGTACGGGTGTTTCCCGGCCACTTTGGCCGCCCTAAGATTATTTTAAAAATGAATGTTTTTTAAACTTTTCTTATTATAAATCTCTTTACCCTATTACAATATAAACATTTATATATAATTCTACCTTTTCTTATCCTTATTTGTAATGTTTTTCCAACAATCCATGGAGTATAACATTTTTTACAAAATTTATTCCTCAATTCTTTTGGTAATCTTATCCTTGCTTTATTTTTTATTTTCCATAGTATAAATATATATCTTCTAGCTAATTCAATATTATCTATATTTTCTAAAGCTAATTTATATAATTCAAAAATCCTTCTTTTTGCTATATTTTTATAGATTGTATTGTATTTCTTTTTCTTCATTCTTATCAAGATTCTTTACATAAAATATAATATTATCTCCTAAATGATGATTTATTTTTGGTATAAGAACTTCGATAGTTTCTTTCCTATATTTATCTATAGATATTACTATAGGAGAAATTAAATTATAGTGCATTCTAAATTTTAATGCTTCATATTGATCTTCTATATTTATATATTTAGTTCCTACTTCAAATTTTCTAATATATGGAGAATGATTTTTAATTATAATTAAAACCTTTTTTTCATAAATTATATTATCAACATCAAAAGATGTTTTTATTTCTACATTCCATACATCTTTTAATTCTTCACTCATAATAATTTTAATGAACCAGTTACTTTATTAATCTTTTCTTCAATATCTGGACCTATACCTATACAAGTAATAGTTCCGGGTTCTAATTGCGTTAATCCAGCATCTTTTATTAAAACAGTATTTAAATTTTCTGATATAGATTGATTATATATATTCATTAATTCATCTAAATTTTTTACATATAAGACAATTTTCTTTGCACCTTCTTCTCTCCATTTTTTTACAATATCTTTATCCTTTTCCAATTGGTTTAAAACAGCTTCAACAGCAGCATGGGCTACTTGAACACATAATTTTCCTTTTCCAATATCCAAATCTTTTCTAACTACAATTACTAATTTATATACCATCCAATTCCTTTAATTTTTCCAATAATAATTTATATCTATAATTATCTATTTTCTCATTTATATATTCCTCATTTAATTTCTTACTTATTTCAGTTATCTTTTTATTTATTTCATCTAATAAATTATATATATTTTTTATATCATTTGAAATGTTATTATATTTATCTTCTAACAAATTCAATCTATCTTCTATTTTTTTATTTTCTGCTTTATTATTTTCAATTTCAGATTTTAATTTATCCATATCTTCTTTTATACTATCCAAATATTTTTTAAAACCAAATAGAA
>JAPWTZ010000016.1 GCA_028275775.1 Candidatus Nanopusillus sp. | reverse complement strand
ACAAAGAGTAAGATGGACATTGGGATTTATTGAAAATTATATGAAATATAGAGATATTGAAAATGAATATTTAAGAGAAGTTGTTTTTGGTATTAATATAATTTTATATATTTTAATACCATTAGCATTTTCAGTAATATTATATACATATGGATATCAATTATATAATTTTTTAATATATCTATCTTCTATAAATTATGATATATCCTATTTCATCAAAAATTATTTTTCTTTTAATATTAATACATATATCTTTCAATTATTATCTACATCCCAATTGATTTTAATGATATTTTCAATTATCTTGTTAATAGATTTCTTTCTTTTTATTAGTATATATAGAAGATATGATAAATCAAAATCATGGTTATCAATAATTTATTATTCAATTATATACCTAATTTTTTCAATATATTTTAATGCAATTTTTATAATTGTAGCAGTATATTATAAATTGTTTGGTAAGAATCTAAGATGGGGTGGGATTGTATGGAATAATAGTTTAATAAATAAACTTTTAAATAAAAAATATGGATAAACCAAGAAACATAATAATAGTAGCAGTAATAATATCTATATTATCCTTTTTCTTAGGAATAATTTTAGGTTATTTATTATATCAGTATTCATTTCAACAGAGTATATTACAAATTGATGAAATAAATTCATTGGTAATTTCAGCCCAATATTTAGCAAGTTCTCAAAGTTTAGAGTGTAGTAATAATTATTTATCTTTTTTAGAATATTTGAAATCTCAAATTGCTCAGATTGGGCAGGAATTGACATATTTAGAATCGAAGGAAAATATATATTATAATAAAGAAGAAGTAAAATATTTAAAATCTCAATATTTTAATATGGAATATTTACACTTTTTATTAACTAGAAAATATATAGAAGATTGCAATATAACAAATTTCACATTGATATTATATTTCTATAATAATAAATATTGTGGAAGTGCATGTAATCAGGAAGGTGATATTTTAACATATTTATATGTACAAAATCAGCATAATTTGTATATATATTCTTTTGATTCAAGTTATCCAAATTACTTTATAAGTTATTATAATTTAAAGTATAATATTACTACCTGGCCATTTATTATTATATATAAATATAATGAAACATATACTATTAGAGGATTTGCAAGTTTGAATGAATTGGAAGGTTATTTAACAAAATAACTATTTACTTTATAAATATATATTTGGCAATCATTTGGATCTATATAATAATATATTAATGATATATTATAATCATTTGGATTAAATGGAAAAGGTGTTCCACAATTTGGAGAATATATAATAAATTGGGGATAAACTCTTGGGATTAAATATGTAGCATTATACATTATATAAACCTGAGAATTTGTATAATATGCAACCATTGGCCAATTAACATTTGTTAATATTACTTTTGGATTATATTGTTTTAAGTATTCTGAAGCTCTATATACATAATTTAAATATGTATTTCCAAGATTTGTATTATAATTTATTAAAAATGCTATACCATAATATATTGACATAATATTTAATAATGAAAATAAAAATAAATATGGAAATTGTAAACCTTTTATTTTATTAATAAATATCCTTGTTAATATTAAAAATGGGGGTAATATCATTAAAATATATCTTGCATCTTTCGCTTTAACAAAAAATGCAAGAAATATTATTGATAATATTATATATAAATATATAGATTTATTATAGTTTTCAATTTTCTTTGGGTTTTGTAATAAAGAAAAAAGATATGCAGAAGAAAATATAAATAAATTGAATAAAAATATTGAAAGAGGTTGATAAGATGTATATGCATAGACAACTTCAGCCTGTTTAATAAATATAAATATTGGATTATGATATAATATTAAGTTATATAAAAAATATGGGATTGAAAATAGAAAAGAATATAATATTGTTTTTAATTTATCCTTATTTTTTAAAAAAATTATTGAAGAAATTAACCATAAACCATATTCATATTTTGAAAGAATTGATAGAACTGAAAATAATGAATATAAAATTAAATTTCTTTCTTTATTATCTTTAAAGTATTTTATATAGAAATATATTGAAAAAATTAATAAAGAAGATGCTAAAACATCTGGATAAATTCTTGATGCCCAAATTAAAAATAATCCATTTAATGAATAAAATAAAATCAAAATATAGTTTATATATTTATTATCATATTCTTCCAATATTTTATATAAAAATACTGTTGATAAAGAAAAAATGAAAATTAAAAATAATTTTATAAAAAATATATTGAAATTTGTAATATAAGAAATTGGAATTAATATCCACCATAATAATGGAAATCTATAATATTCAAAATATGGGGTATTTAATAATATATGTTTTACATTATCTAAATATGAATATTCATCCCAAAACAATATTGGAGGAGATAATAATAAAATAATTAATTGTGGTATAAATGATATAAGAAATATATAAATATAATCATATTTATTCATGAGAGAATTTTTCATATAAATTTTTTTAAGTATTTATTTTTTATTTATTTCATGAAATGCTTTTATTGTGAAAAAGATGCAATTATAAAAATTCCATATTCAAAATTATGGTTATGTAAGGATCATTATATAAAATATATACAAAGAAGAGTATTAGAAACAATTAAAAGATATAAGTTAATTAAAAAAGGACAAAAAATATTGGTAGGAGTTTCTGGGGGTAAAGATAGTACATCATTATATCATATATTATTAAATATAAAGGATGAAATTGGTTTTGAATTAATCGGTTTACATATAAATCTAGGAATATATGATTTTTCTAAAAAATCTTTAGAAGCTATAAAGAATTTTAGTAAAGAATATAATACAGAATTTATAATTTTAGATTCTAAAGAAATTATTGGATCATATTTACCAGAAACATTAATAAAATTAGGTGCAAAAATATTACCAAATTATAGAGTAAAATATATAAGACCTGCATGTAGTATATGTGGATTATTAAGGAGATATATATTAAATGTTGCTGCAAATGAATTAAATGTAGATTATATTGCTTTAGGACATCATATGGATGATCTATTACCTTATATAATTAAAAATTTCTTTTTACAGGATTTATATTCAATAAGTAAATTAGGTCCTAAAACAGAAAAAATAGATTCTCTAGTTGGGAGAATTAGACCATTATATGAAATATCTGAAGAAGAAACAAAATTATATGCAAAATTATCAGGTATTCCATATTTGGAAGATCAATGTCCATTTAAATATGGTAGTAAAAGAATTGAAACAAAAATTAGGGAATTTTTGGATAAAATGGAGAAAGAAAATCCTGGATTTAAAATATCTTTAGCAAGAGCTATTGCAAGAAATATTAAATTTTATGAAAAGAAAGAAGAAATAAAATTAAATAAATGTAAATATTGTGGAATGCCAACATCTAAAGATATATGTGACTTTTGTAGAATAACAAAGAAAGCTTTTGGTGAACCTAAAGGGTTATATGTTAAAGAAAAAATATCAGAAATTTTAAAAGGAATAAAATAGTTTTTTAATTTATGAAGGTATTATTTATAAATTTAGATAAGGGTGAATATAAAATTTCTGATATAGATTCTCAAGGAATTATTTCTTTAGGAGTAAAGATACATAATGAATATGAATCATGGAAAAAAGATATTTATGATCCTTCAGTCCCTTTTATATTTGGTTTAGGTCCATTTGTTGGTGGAAGATTATTTGGAGTTCATAGAATGGTTGCAATATTTAAAAGTCCATTAACAAGAACATTGCATTTTTCTTCAATTGGTGGTGTTGGATTTAAATTTATGGGATCTGGAATTGATGGAATTGTAATTATTGGATATTCAAAAGAACCTTCTGTAATTTTTATTTCTCCAAATAATGTAAAAATCGAATCTATAAATTATGTAAATTCATATAAAAATTATAAAGGTGTATATGCATTTTCAAGATATTTATTAGAAAAATATAATGATTTCTTTTTAAATTATAATGCAAGGGCAGTTGTTGTTGGAGAAGGATCTATTTATACATATAATGGGAATTTATTTTCATTTGATATAATTAATGGAGAATTTAGAATTGGTTCTGAAGATTTTTCTGGAAGGGGTGGTGCAGGTTCTTCATTATTTAAAGGTCATAATATTTTAGGTATAGTTTCTGGTGGAAATTATAAATATAGATATGAAAAGGTAAATGATTTTCAATTAATAAATAAAATATTCTTAGAAAAATTTGGAAAAGGATATATAGATGTTATTAATGAAAAGACAAAGAAATATAGATATGATCCAGAAACAGGATCTGGAGGAACTTTTGGTGAAAATTATATATTATATAAAGAATTATTGCCTTTATTTGGATATAAATCAATATATTATCCAAAAGAATTAAGGAGAAAACATTATGAAAATATTATTGAATTATTTTGGAAACCTTTCCAGGAAGAAGTATTTATAAAAAATAAATCATGGTTTACATGTGGAGATTTATGTAATGTAGCATGTAAAAAAGTATATAAGGGTAAAAAAGTAGATTACGAACCTTTCCATTCTTTAGGTCCATTTATTGGTAATTATATATTTGAAGAAGCATTGAAATTAGTAGATTTAGTAGATCAATATGGAATGGATGCAATTGAAGTTGGACATTTAATTTCATGGTTATTTGATTTAATTGAGAATAAATTATTAGAACCTGAAGAAATTGGATTAAATGAATATCCAATATTTAATTTTGAGAATTTCGATCCAAAAAATGATTCTTATAAAAATTCAAAAATTGCAGAAAAAATTATTGAAGGATTAATTAAGAAAAATAATGAAATATTATCTTTAATATCTGAAAAGGGAATAAGAATATCTTCAAAAATATTAAATGAAAAATATAAGGAAAGGATTAAGGATAATAAATTTAATGATTATGTTGTATATGCATCTTTTGGAAATGAAGGATATATTACTCCAAATTTATATTGGAGTCCAGGAATGGTTGCTCCAATGTATATTTTGGGAAAATATTGGACAGATTATTCGAATTCATTTGCAAGACCAGAAATTTTTGCAAGATTTTCATATGGAAGGGCAATAAATGAATCTTTAATTGAAGATTTAGGAATATGTAGATTTTATAGAGGTGCTTATGAACCTGTATTAGATAAATTATATAAAGAAATTACTGGAAAAGATTTAGATAAAAATCTATATAAAGAGATTGCTGAATATTCAATAAAAGCAAATGCAGAACCTGTTCTATGGGAAAGTAAGAGGGCAATGGATCTTGTATCTACAATGTGTAAAGAATTAAATTCTAATGATTGGAAATTTGAAAAATATGAAGATTATGTTGAATGGTGGAAGGAATTTAAAGAAAGTTTAGATAAATATTTGGGATTAAAAAATTAATAATTCCTTTTTCTTTTTATTCCTTCAATAATATCGTAAGCATCTTTCCATGGTATCCCATGTTTTCTTTCAAGTTCTTTTGCGATATTAAAAGAATCTTTTATTATTATGATATAATTTTCTCTTATTTTTATTATGCTATTGTCTTCTAATCTTTTTAAAACTTTATTTGCAATTTCTATATATACATTTTTATTAAGTGAATATGTAGTCTGTATTGGTAAATTGCATCCACCTTCTACATAAAGAAAATCAACAATGCTCATACCTATTATGTACTTTTTATATTCTATCGTATCTCTATTTTTATAATTAATGGTAGATGTTCCATCTGTATAATCATATACTCCTTTACTAGCTAATAATTGTTTAATTGTATATAAAGAAACTCTTCCAATGTTTTTATCTATGCATCTCATTATTTCATCTAATCCCTCTGATGTTGTTATCATTCATTGGTTATTAATAAAAATTTTTATAGATCTTTATATAGAATAATCCAGATAACATATTTATATATAACTTGGTTATAAATATAATAATCATGAAACTTGAAAAACCTGAAATACATTATAATGCTTTAGATGTATTAGCAAATCAAATTGTAGGGATGACTTTGGAATATGGAGAAGTTAATATTGATATTGTTTGGAATACAATAAAAAGATCTTATATATATAAAGATTTAACATATGAAGAATTTTTAGAAATAATAAATTTCTTAGATTCAATAAAGATTTTAATATATGATAAAGAAAATAAAAAATTAATTAAGACAAGAAAAGGATTATTTTATTTTTTAGATAATATTTCAATGATACCTGATGAAAAATCATATGATGTATATGATATAACAACTGGTCAAAAAATTGGTATATTACATGAAGAATTTGTTGCAAAACATGGAAATCCTGGTACAATATTTATATTAAGGGGTTTACCATGGAAGATTGAAAAAGTTGAAAAAAACAAAATTTTGGTTGGATTAGAAAAAGATTTCGAATCTGCAATACCTTCCTGGGAAGGTGAATTATTACCTGTTCCATTGGAGGTTGCACAGGAAGCACAAGAAATAAAAAGAGATTTATTAAATTTTGATGAATTAAAAAATCAAGAATTATATTTTTATCCAAATAAAGATAATATTTATATTGAACAATATAGGGACTGGTTTATTATTCATTCTCCATTTGGAACTAAAATAAATGATGCATTATCAAGATTAATTTCTGAAATATTATCCGAAAAATATGGAATTGTTGTTGGGATAAAAACAGATCCATATAGAATAATGTTAAAGGCTGGATATATTACAAAGGAAAATATTAAGGAAGTAATTGAAAATATTGATTTAGATAATGTTGAAAATATATTGGAAAAGGCAATAGTTAATACAGATCTGTTTTTATGGAAATTTTCTCATGTTGCAAAAAGATTTGGAGTAATTAGAAAGGATGCAGATTATTCAAAATCTACTTTAAGAAGAATTTTAGATCATTTAATAAATACACCAGTATATAAAGAAACATTAAATGAATTATTTATTGAAAAATTGGATTTAAAAAATTTAAAGATGATATTAAAGAAAATAAAGGAAAGAAAAATAAAGGTAAATATTATTGATAGAGAAAATATATCTCCCTTAGCAATTTTAGGATTGGAAGAATATGTATCAGATGTATTGATTTCTGATAAATGGAGAGAAGTATTAAAGTTGGTAAAGGAAAGAATTGAAAATACAGAATTAATATTCGTTTGTATGGCATGTGGAACAAAATATAAAATAAAAGTAAAGGATTATAATGAAAAATTTAAATGTAAAAAATGTGGAGGTCAATATTTTGGTGTTGCAAAAAGTGAAAAAGATTTGGAAGATGAGAAAAAATTAAATATAACTGCTGAATTATTAAGAAATTATGGTAAAAAATTTGTATTTATTTATGCTGGTAAGGGTATAAGTTATTTATCTGCAAGATTTTTATTAAAGAAAGAATATAAAAATGAGGATGAAATGTTAATCGATATTATTGAATATGAAAAGAAGGGTATAAAGTTTGCAAAAAGATAATATTTTAAATTTTTATTAAGAAAAATTCTTATGGGTCTTTTAGAAACATATAAAAAATCTATTGATTTAGTAAAGGATCATATAATAGAGAGTATAATATATGGTATATTATTTTATATATTACAGGGTCTATTATTTTTATTACCAATAATAGGAGCAATTATATTTTCATATCTTTATCCAAGATTAACTAAATGGTATTATTCAAAAGTTACAGGAGAAAATATTAATCCAGATCATAAAACATCATTTTTATCATTATTAATACCAAATCTATTATTTTCTATTGGTATAACCATAATATTAGTAGTATTAGTTAGTATTTTAGTACAGCTAGGATTAACTTTTACAAATATATTGAATATCAATAATCTACAACAATTAATATTAATGAGTTTATCTAATTTCCATCTTCTTCCATATGTTCTTTTAGGAATAGTTATTGGTATAATTATAATAATAGTTAGTGGAATAATGTGGTTATTATTATTATATAGTATTTATGGATCTATTTTAGGAAAAGTAAATAAATTATCAATAGATGCTGAGAAGTCCTTAACATTATTTGCATACTGGCTTTTATTTTATATTATTGCTGATATAATATTATTAATAATTGGTAAAATACCTTTATTGGGAAGTATAATTGTAATAATTTTAAATATAATGATTGTATATCCAGCATTAAATCTAATATTACTACTAAAAGCTAAGGAATTGTAATTTTTTATATCTTTTTAAAATCTATTATTTATGGTAGTAGACATATATAAAAAGGCTTTTGAGTATATGAGAAAAAATTTTGCAGATAGTATATTATTTGTTATTTCAGCAGCAGTGCTGGGGTTCTTATCTATAGCATTACCAATATTGGGGGTAATAATATATTCATATTTCTATCCAAGTGTAGTATCCTGGTATTATTCAAAAGTTACAGGAGAAAATATTAATCCAGATTATAAAACATCATTTTTATCATTATTAATACCAAATCTATTAGCATCTATAGGAATAATATTTATTTTAAATGGTATTACTTCAGTATCAGTTGGATCTTTAGCATCAGCTGGATATATGAATCTATTTGGATTAACAGGTTATCAATATGTATCATATAATCCAACATTAATAATTATTGGATGGGCAATTATTATAATATCAATAATATTGAGTATACTACTTCTATATACATTCTATGGATCTATTTTAGGAAAAGTAAATAAATTATCAATATATTTTGAAAAATCGTTGATATTATTTGCATATATACTATTATACACGATAATTGCATCAGTAATATTGGCTATTATATATGTAATATATGCGTTAACAATTTCAATAAATTATGGAATGGCAATATTTTTCATTTTACTAACTATATTTGTGGTACCAACAGTAACATTGGTAGCACTATTGAAGGCTAAAGAATTATAAAATTATTTTTTGATATTTTAACTTGATAATAGAGTTGTTACTTATTGGTTATAATTAATTTTAATCAAAAATCGAAAACCTTTTAAATTCTATCATAATTAAATAAATCATGGAAAAAGGATATAAGGGAAAAAATCCATATAGATATTTTATGATGAGAGGTAAGACCTTAGCAGTTTTGGGAGCATTAGGAATATTGGGAGTAGCAGCATATTCTCAAGGAGCACCAACAATAGGTCAATTAGCACAGTCTATGAAATCACAACCAACATCATGGACAGTAGTAGTAGGAGCAAATGCCAATGCAGCAGATGTTGTAGGGGCCTCAAACATAATTGCAGCTTTGGAAACATTTACAGTACCATCAACTCAAAATGTAACAGTTAATGTAAGTTCAACAAGTGTATCTCAAGTTCCATCTGGTGTATATCCACTTTACTCATCACAAGCACCTCTTTACTTAGGTAGTAATATAAATAGTGTATATCCAGTATTACAAGTAGGATCAGGATCATTCCAAATAAATGGACAAAGTTATACATATGAAGCATATGTACAACCAGCATCAGATCAAATAACATTTAATAACTTTGGATCAGGTTCAAACTACATGCCAGCAGTAGGAGTAGTATCATCAAATGGTCAATTATTAAATTTAACA
>JAPWTZ010000015.1 GCA_028275775.1 Candidatus Nanopusillus sp. | reverse complement strand
GATAAATATTATTATTATCATTTTTTTGTATTATTTGTATTACTAATGATGCATTTGGTATATAATAAATATCTCTATAATTTATATAAACATTATAATATAATGTTTGACCTACAGATAAATTATTATTTGATAAACTTATACCTAAAAATGCTACTGGTTCATATAAATATTCTGAATGCCATATATTATACCCTTGAGAAAAAATTGAATATAGAGAAAATAAAATAAATGACAATAAATATATCTTTTTCATAAAAATTCATTCATAAAAAAACTTTTAAATCTTCTTACCAATTGCGATATCTATAACTTCATCTATTGTTTTTACAGGTGTTATTTTTATCTTATCAAATAAATCTTCGGGTATATCATTATAATTACCCTCCGGTACTATAACTTCTTTTAATTTAGATTCAATTGCAGCTTCTACTTTTGCTATTATACCACCAACAGGTAATACTTCTCCTCTTATTGATAAAGAACCTGTCATTGCTAGATCTTGTCTTACTGGCCAATTCTTTAATGCAGATATTATTGCAGTTGCAACAGTTATTGAAGCTGAATCTCCTTCTACACCTTCATATGTTTGTAAAAATTGTACATGAACTTTATATTTCTTCAAATCTTCTCCAAATTTCTTTTTTATTACTGCAGATACATTTACTATTGCTTCTTTTGCAATTTTTCCTAAATTTCCTGTAGCAATAATTTCCCTACTACCCTTTCCAGGAACAACTTCTGCCTCAACTGGTAATACTAATCCTGAATAATATAATCTTGATCCAATTACTGCTAATCCATTTACCCTTCCAACTTCATATCCTTCAGTTTTTATTATTTGATATTCTTTCCTTCTTTCAATATAATATTTTGATAATTGTTCTTCAATTGTTAATGCCTTTTCCTTCGCCTCTATAACATCTTCAGGTTCAACATATTTTTTTCCTTTTGATTTTGCAATATCTCCAGCTAATCTTACCAATCCTCCCAAATCCCTTAATCTTAATGTTAAATAACTTTTTCTTCCAGATCTTCTTTGAGCTTCTCTAATAATTTCTATTACAGCCTCTTTTGTAAAATGCGGTATATTACCTGTCTTTTTAACTTCTTGTGCAACAAATTGAGCAAATTTTTTTGCAGTTTCCTCAGTAAATAATATTTCAGAATTCATAAATACTTCATATCCATATCCCCTT
The DNA here is from genome assembly GCA_028275775.1 of Candidatus Nanopusillus sp. Lineage (GTDB taxonomy): Archaea > Nanobdellota > Nanobdellia > Nanobdellales > Nanobdellaceae > Nanobdella. Next base: position 8,461 of record JAPWTZ010000015.1, on the reverse strand, counting down.
ATTCTTGATCTAAATGCTGGATGTAATTTTTGTAATGTTTCTAAATTTCCAGCTGCTACCAATACAAAATCAGCAGGAGCTGGAGTAGTTCTTACCATTGCACCAGCAGATCTTTCAGATCTTCCAAAAATTGGATACTTCTTTTCTTGTAAAACAGATAATAATTCTATCTGAACTTCTGGTCTTAATGTTCCAATTTCATCTATAAACAATACACCCTTATTTGCCTTATGTATTGCACCAGCAATTACCCTTTGATGAGGTGGAGTTTCAAGACCTCCAGATTGGAATGGATCATGTAGTACATCTCCAAATAACATACCCTCAAATGCACCTGTAGCATCTACAAATGGAACAGAAGTTCTATTTGAATTATCTACTAATAATTTTGGTATATTTTTCATTATTTGTTTTTGCATTACTTGGAAAGAAAATGATAAACTTGCCATTAAAATCATAAATCCAATAAATGTTGCACCAGCCATTATATAATTTCCTGCATAATAAAAGTACATTGGAGTAAATGCAGATATAAATAATAATAGAATATAAAAATATTGAAATATTTTTGTTTGTTCCAATACTTTCTTTCTCATTTCTTCTACAATTTTTTTACCAACTCCCATTGGAACTGTTTTTATTATTGGTTGATATTCATCATTTGGATTTGGAAATACTAATATATCTTCTAAATTCTTAACTTGCTCTTTATCTTCTGATAATATTTCTGCCAATGCTTGTGCTAACATTGATTTACCAGTACCAGGATCCCCTATTAATAAAACATGCCTCCTCTGTTTAGCAGCTTTTTTAATTATATCTAATGCCTTATCCTGTCCAATAATTTGTTCTGATATCTTTTCAGGTACATTTATTTCTTCCGTAGTCTTAAATTTAAATATATTATATAAGTCTTTTATTGATATTATATTATTTTCAGACATAATATATTTTATAAAGTTAAAAAATAAAAAGATGAAATGTTTGAATATATAAAAATAGATAGAAGAATAATATATTATTTAATAATTATAGGCTTTTTTCTATCTTTTAATCATTGGGATAATTTATTTATTGGATTGTCTAATTTATTTTTCTCAATAATTTATACAATAATTTCATACTTTATATTTTTATTTATATTTAATTTGGTTTCATCATTTTATGGTTTATATATTTATTTAGATAATGTTATTGTAGAATTAAAAATTTTACTTTATAAAAGAGAATCTTATGCATTTTTTTATTATTTATTAATTATTTTAGAAGTAATATTATTCTTTATATTTAGACACAATTTGTTTGTATATGTTATGATATCCTTCTTTGTAATATTATTCTTTTATAATTATATAAAACAACTAAAAATAAAGAGCTCAAAGAAAGAACAATTAAATTTTACATATATAAAGAGACATAATCTAAGTTATATAATTACAATTATAATATCAATAATTACTCTTGGATTGTTTGTTCCAATAATATTTTCAATGAAACCAATAGTAATAGAATATAAAAGAATTGGAAGAAGTAAAAATATAGAAGTAAGAAATGATGAATTATTAAGGATATTTTTAATTTCTACAATAATATTATGGATAATATATTCATCAATAAAATATATATCATATTATTCACCATTATTATATGGTTTTATTTATTATTTCTTTAATTTCTTATTTTTCTTTACATATTCATCAATAATACCAATAGGAATATTATTATCTCCATATTTATCAATTAGAAAAGGATATACATATTCAAATAAATTTATTGGAGATATATTAATATTATCAAGTACACCATTTTATATTGCATCTGTTGTAACTGTTGCTCTATTACCAATATTTTCAATAATATTTAATCCAATAGAAGTAATAATATTTTCTTTAGCAGTATTTTCTGTAATATGGATAAGAAAGCAATTTGATGTTCTAACAAAATGATATAAAAATTATTTAAGGACTATATCCATTAATTAATAGTAAAAAATTGATAATGCTTAAAAGGTTAACTTTATAAACATAATATTTAAAAATTTATTATGGTCCAAAAGCTTATAAAAAATCCTGAATTAAAATGTCCAATATGTGGAAGTACAGAATTTATATACAATGAGAAGACAGCAGAATTAGTATGTGCAAAATGTGGATATGTAATTGAAGAAGTTCAATATTTAGGAAGAGAATATAGAACAATAAATTCAGAAGATACAGAAAAACTATCAAGAACTGGTAGCGCAATGAGATATACAAATATACCAAGTATGATATCAACAGAAATTGGAAAGGCAGAATCAAAGGATGAAGATATTGCATTATCTAGAAAATTAAAGAAATGGCAACAAAGATCTACAAGTTCTTATGAAAGGAACCTAAAATTAGCACAACAAGAGTTAAAAAGGATTTCTTCATTCTTACAATTACCAAAACAAGTAGAAGAAACAGCATTAAAATTATATTTAGATGCAGTTGAAAAGGGATTAATTAGAGGAAGATCTGTAGAAACAGTTATTGCTGCATGCACATATATAGCATGTAGAATACATGATGTTGCAAGAACAATAGATGAAATAGTTAAAGCATCAAATATACATAAAAAAGAATTGGGAAGAACATATAAACATTTATTACAAGCATTAAAGATAAAAATACAACCAATAGATGTTACAGAATATGTACATAGATTCTCATCATTATTAAACCTACCACCAGAAGTAGTATCTACTGCAATAGAGATTGTTAATAAAGCAAAGGAATCTGATATAACTGCAGGTAGAGGTCCTGCAGGAGTTGCAGCAGCTGCAATATATTTAGCATGTGTAAAACATGGTATACAAAAGACGCAAAAAGATATAGCAGAAGTTGCTGGAATAACAGAAGTTACAATAAGAAATAGATATAAAGAAATGTTAGAAAAATTAAATCTTAAAGATATTGAAGCAAAAATGAATAGCGCTGAGGAATGGTAATATTACCAAAGGCATTAAAAATTAAAAATAGATATATTTTAATAGATTTTTTTGATGAAGAAAAATTAAAAAATGATTTTATTAAATATTTTGGATATATAAATTATTATGATTTACATTTAAATAAAATAGAAATAAATAAAAGGATAGTTTTATCAGTAAACAAAAAACATTTGTATAAAATAATTTTTTTATTATATTTACAAAATGTAAAAAATTTTAAAATATTTAAAACATTAAAAGGCGCAAAATCTTTTTTAAATATATCTTAAACTTTATCTTTATGGAAACTGATCTTGGACAATTTGGACCAATAGATAGAACATGGGCAATATTCTCACCAGAAGGAAAATTAATATTAGTAGAATATGCAAAACAAGCTGCAAAAGCTGGATCAACTGCAATTGGAATATGTACAACAGATGGTATATTAATAATTGCAGATAAAAAAATTCCAAGTAAATTAATTATAACAGATTCTATTGAAAAAATTATGGAAATTGATGATAATATAATTGGAACTTTCTCAGGATTTATACCAGATGGAAGAGTATTAATTGATTATGCAAGAGAAATTGCTCAACAACATAAATTACAATATGGAAAACAAATAGATATAGAATTATTAGTAAGGGAAATAAGTGATGTAATGCAATCTTATACAAGATTTGGAGGAGTAAGACCTTTTGCTGTATCATTAATAATTGGAGGAATAGATAAAGATGGAGAACCAAAATTATTTTCATTAGATCCTTCTGGAATATTCTATAGATATAAAGCTGTTGTAATTGGAGAAGGTGAAGATAAAATTACACCAATATTAGAAGAAAGATATAAAGAAATGGATTTAAATGAGGCAATTAAATTTGGAATAGATGTATTAAAAGATTATTTGGGAAATAATTTTGCATATGAAAGATTAATATTATCATATGTAAAGAAAGGAGAAAAAGTTAAAACACTTGAAAATCATGAAATAAAAGAATTATATGAAGGATAAGGATACAGAAATAAGTATAAAATATAAGAAAGAAGGTTATAATTTTGAAATAATTGTATATTTAAGAAAGGCTTTAGAATATAAAGAAGGAAAAATAAAGGATATAAGAGAAGTATTGGCTGTAGAAGAGATTTTTAAAGATTCTAAAAAAGGAGAAAGGGCATCAACAGAATCTTTAAAGAAAGCTTTTGGAACTACAGATATTCTTGAAATCGCAAAAGAAATATTGGAAAATTCTGAAATTCCATTACCAACAGAATATAAGAGAGAATTAATTGAAGAAAAGAAAAAACAAATTATTGAATATATAAGAAGAATAGCATATGATAGTAAAAACAATATGCCATTAACATATGAAAGAGCAAAAGAATTATTTGAAATGGTAAAATATAATGTAGATATAAACAAACCTGTAGAAAAACAAGCTGAAGAAGTTTTAAAAGAAATAAGAAAAAAATATCCATTAAAAGTTGAATATAAAAATATAAAACTTATAGTATATCCAAATAAGTTCAAAATAATTGGAATAATAAAAAATAAATATAAAATTATAAAAGAAAATTGGGGTGAAAATTATGAAGCAATATTAGAAATTCCAATTGGATTATTATCAGAATTTTATTCAGATATAGGAAAATTATGCGGGGATAGTTGTATAGTAGAAGAAATAAAAAAATAATTATCCAGATTTCCCTTTATCTCCTCCCTGCTTTTCAGGTCCCTTTCCACCTTCAGGACTAACACCAGTACCAGAGAATATTAAAAATATACCTATTAAAACAAAAAATATTACTGCAAATAATATATAAGGATTAAAAGTTATTATATAAGTTTGTGCCTGTGGGGATGTACCAAGAGTTAATGGTAAAAAATAACTTTGATATGCATAATACATAGCTAATAAGGCAAATAAAATAATAAATAGTACTATTATTACTGGTATATATCTAGCACTACTTGGTCTTCCTTCAGTTGAAAACATTCTTTTTTCTATTAATTCAAATATTTTACCATTTGTTAACAAGGCTCCCAAAAGTATAAAGAAAAAGAATACTAAAATCATTGAAACTACAAAAGCTGCAAAATATTGAGTATATAATGCAAAACCAGTAAATGTTGTTAATAATATTGATGCAGAAAGAGATATTATAAATGCTAATGTACTATATATGTCTTTCTTTGCTCCTCCTTCATCTTTCTTTTCTCCTTTTTCACCTGCTTTTACCATACTATCCATTAAAAATTTTATTAGAAAATATAATATTCCAAAATAGAATAGAAAAACAAATATCAAATTTATTCCTAATACATTTACTAAGTTTATTATAAAATCAGCAAATGATGTCATATATAAAGATTTGCTTTTATTACTTTTAAATTATTACATAGAATCATAAATATTTATATATTCGTTTATATTATTTTTCCAATCAAATTTCTTAGATATTTCATACATTTGCTTTTTTATTTCCATTTTATCATATAAATCTAAATTATAATATTGTAAAAATTTATTATATATAAATTCTTTATCTAAATTGTTTGGATCTACATTAATTATATATTCATGACTTATATTTTTACTTATTAAGTTTCTATAAAATCCAGTTTTATTAGATAAAACAATTGGAACAAAATTGTTCAATGCTTCTAATGGTGTATATCCATAAGGTTCATATCTTGATAAAAAAATACCAAAATCGAATGCTGGTAATATATATTCTTGATCTAAACTAAATAATATATCATTTCCGAGATAAACTGGAACATATATAACTTTTACATAATTATTTTTATCATTATTTAAATTGTTTTCTCTTAATTTTTCAATTATAATATTATTTTCTACATCATGAGTACATATTGGCGGATTTCTATTCTTTATCCTATCTAATTTATTCAATATATTTTTTCCATTATATAAAGATCTAATAATTAAATGAATATTTTCCTCTATATTTTCTTTCAATTTAATATACTCTTTATAAGATCTAATTATATCATTATTTTGTCCTTTAATAATATAAGGAACAAAAATGAATGCAATGGTATTTAATTTCTTTTCATCTAAATATTTCAACAAATCAATAAATAGATCTAAACCCTTATTATATGGCTCATATCTACCAATTGTATATATTAGTAAATATTTTTCTGGTAAATCATAATATGGATAAAAATACCATGTTAAAAATTCATCAATCCATTTCTTTGAAATTTTATAATAATTAAATAATTCTTTTTCTTTTACATTTATATAGTTGTATGTTATATAATCTGGTTTTCTCTTATATATTTTATATGCTTCTTCTCCCAAATTATCTGATACTACTGTAAATATATCAGAATTTAATATTGCCTGTTTTTCCAATTGATATTTTGAATTTATTCCCAATCTATATGAATCTTTATCAGGATCTATTATATTCAATGCATTTTCTACATTTACATTTTTTTCAGATAATGTTCTTCCAATAATTGTTCCATGGATTGTTAATATTGTTTTATAACTTAGATTATTTTTCTTTATATATAATATTGTACCTCCAGATAACCATTCATGTGCATGTAATATTTTTTTCTCATTAAAATATTTATCCAATTTTTCTAAAAATATTCCTACAGCAACAGACCATAATAATGGCTCATCAAAAGTAAAATCTGAATTTAAAGAATCTATTTTATACCATTCCCAATATTTATATTTCCATAAATTTCTTTCTTTATTAAAAAATTCATCAAATTCTATTAAAAATACATTTGGTTTTGATTCAATATTCCAATATCCATAATGTACTTTAATTCCATCCAATTGATAATTTATTTCTTTTATATAATCTGGAGGATCTAATTCAATAAATTCCGAATTATTTTTATATGGACCAATTAAAAAATATTTATCCTTATATCTTTCCTTTATATATTTTGCTTTAGTAGATATTACAGTATATATTCCTCCTACTTTATTACATACTTCCCAAGATTGCTCAAACAATATCATCTAAATATAATATCAAATATACTTCTTTTCCTTTTATTACCAGTTATACAATATGCTAGCTCATCTATATATTTCAATGCCTTTGATTTTTCATTATAAAATGCAATTGGTTGATATTGAAATTGATAATTAATAAAATCTTTAATTATTGGAATAATTGCATATACTTCTTTATTAAATAAATCTTCTATAAAATCTATTTCAATACTCTTATCATATTTATTTAATATTATTTTAACCTTATTTTTATCTAAAAGATCATATAATTTTTTATTTACGTATAAAGAATAGAAATCTGGATTTATTACAAGAAAATTTATATCAGATATTTTTTCAATATTTAATATATAATTTATATTTGGAAGAACATCAAAAACAATTACATCATAATATCTTTTCAAATAATTTAAATCATTAATATTAAAATCCAAATTATCTATAATTTTTAAATGAAAGTATGGTAATACCTTTATTCCCTCATATATTTTATTTCCAAAGAATTTTTCATTATCTAGAAATATTAAATTTGAAGAATAAATTCCATTTGTATCTATTATTAATACTTTATAATTATATTCTTTCTTTAAATATGCTGCAAGATTATTTGCTAATGTAGTTTTTCCAACCCCACCTTTTAATGATAAAAAAGATACTATCATAATCCAAATAATTTTGAAAATTTTATTTCAGCCTCTTCTTTTGAAAACTTTTTCTTTACATATATTTCATGGGTTTTTAAGAAATTTCCTATAATTTTTATATATTCATCCTTATCTTTTGCTTCTTTTATTTTTTCATATAAACCTTCCTCTTTTAATGAATTTTTTATCCATTCAGGAAAATGATTTTTATGATAATTAAATTTTTCTTGATCTGCATTGTATAACCAAATTAATAAATCTTGAAGACCATATAATTTTTGTCCATCAATAGTGATAAATGCTTGTTTTTCATCATCAACTTCAATCATATTAAATTTTATATTGTTATACCTTTAAAAAATATTTATGACAGGTCTTGTATTTTACTTCCATGCGCATCAACCAAGAAGAATAAGATATTATTCATTTTTTGATATTGGATCTAAAAATTATTTTAATGACGATCTAAATAAAAGAATATTAGATAGAGTTGTATATAAATGTTATAAACCAGCATTAGAAATGATATATGATAATATTACAAAATATGATATAAAAGTATCATTTTCAATTTCAGGAACATTAATTGAGCAATTAGAACTATATCATCCAGAAATTTTAGAATTATGGAAAAAATTGGTAGATACTGGAAATGTAGAAATTGTATCAGAAACTTACTATCATTCATTAGCATATTTAATTGATAAAGAAGAATTTATTAATCAAATAAAATTACATAAAAAGAAAATAAAAGAAATATTTAATTATAAATCTAAAAGCTTTAGAAACTTTGAACTTGTATTTAACAATGAAATTGGAGAAATTGTATATTCTTTAGGATATAAAGT
>JAPWTZ010000002.1 GCA_028275775.1 Candidatus Nanopusillus sp. | reverse complement strand
CCATACTTCATTATTATACCATATATATGATCCTTTCTTTAAATCAATAACCTTCTTAACTTGTATCTCTGGCATAAAATTATTATTAATTTGAATTACTTATATATATTACTATTGAATATTTTATTCAAAATACATAAACATAATAAAATAAATTATAGTAATGGTGGATTATGAAATCTTGGATAATGGGATAAAATTATATAAAATACCATTTAGAAATGAGAATATTGCAATAGGAATATTAGTAAATATAGGTTCAATATTCGAAGATAAAGAATTTAGGGGAATTTCCCATTTATTAGAACATATGATGTTTCAGTCTAATAAAAAATATAATAAAAATCAAATACATCTATTATTTGAAGAAAGCGGATCGATTCATAATGCAATGACTTATTATAATTATACTTTATATTATTCTGCAGTAATGAAAGAAGGATTTGAAAATATTGTAGATTTATTTTATTGGATGCTTGAGAATGATAAATATGATAATAATGAATTTGAAAATGAGAAAAATGTTGTAAAAACAGAAATAATGATGAGAGAAGACGATCCAACAATAAGTTTGAATGATAACCTATCAAAATCAGTTTATGGAGATTCTGATTATGGAGACCCTATTGGAGGTTATATTGAAACAATTAATAATATAACAAAAGATACATTAGAAGAATTTAAATACAAATATTATTCTCCTAAAAATATTTCAATATTTTTAGAAGGAAATATAAGTGATAAAGATATTGAAATTGTTAAAAAATACTTTTCTAGGTTAGAAGGAAATGATATAAAATTAAAAAATCCAAGTAAGGGAGAGGGAAAAGATATAATAATAAAAATGAAAAATATACAACAGATATATTATAGTATTAATTTAAATAGTGATATTAAAAATATAATATTAATTGATGCATTGACAGAATTTTATAATTTAGGTGCATCTTCAAAAATATTTGAAATATTTAGAAATAAATATGGTATAGGATACTCTCCCTCACTTTCTTTATCAAATTTCTATGATGATGAATTTATATATTCATTGATAATACCAGGATTTCAAATTGATAAAGAAAAAATATTAGATAATGCAATTAATGAATTTTTAGATAATTTAAAAAATATAGATAATAAATATAGAAAAGCAAGATCGAATATATATAAATTTAATTATAATCTGAGAAAGGAAAATATATTAAAGAGGATAGAAACAGACCCTTATTTGATAAAAATATTAAATATGGATTATGATCAATATTTCAATAAGGTATATAATATATTATCGAATATAGATAGAGATTTTATTGAAGAAAATGGAAAATATATATATGATTTATTTGAAAAAGGTAAGAAAGTTATAATTTATCCTGAAGATTATGATAAAAGAAATAATTAAAGGAATTGAAGAAACATTAAAGGAAAATAATATAAATGAAAAACTTGCATCTCCATATATTTGGGAAAAATATAAAGACCCATTTAAGGTATTAATAACAATATTATTATCTATAAGAGTAAGGGAAGAAAAAACATTGGAAGTTTCTGAAAGATTATTTAATAAATATAATAAGGTTGAAGATATTAGAAATGCATCTCTAGAAGAAATAAAGGATACAATAAGAGATATTGGATTATATAATAATAAAGCAAAATGGATTAAAGAAATTGCTGAAAAATGGGATTATAATAAATATTGTGATGAAGAATATATTAGATCCCTACCTGGAGTTGGAAGAAAGATTGCAAATGTATATTTAATAATTGTATGTAATAAAAATTATATTGCAGTAGATACGCATGTTCATAGAATATCAAACAGAATTGGAATTGTAAAAACAAAAAATCCTGAAGAGACTGAAATGGAATTATATAAGGTTATACCAAAAGAATATTATAATAAAATTAATTTTTTGTTTGTTTTATTTGGAAGAAATATATGTAAACCTATTAATCCAAAATGTAATATATGTAAAATAAATAAATATTGTAAATATTATAAAAAACTATTTAGGAGGAACAGATTTTCTTAATAATTCTACATGCTCATCTGTAAGTTTTTCTTCTGCATATTTTTCTAACTTTACTCCATTATCTATCTTTACTTTATGAAATATAAATAATTTATTTTGTAAATCTGCTGTAAATGTTCTTATTTCCTTTAAAGATTTTAGATATTCTTTTATTTCATCATTCAATATTTCTGATAATTGTTTTGTTGCAATCCAAATTCTTACATGGATTAACAACGAATTTTTATATCCAGCATTTTTTAATGCCAATATTGTTTTCTTTGTTATTTCGGATACATAAGATACTTTTTGTTCACCACCATATGCAATAAATACAGCATCAAAATTATTTTTTACAATATCTTTTGCTATATCATCCAGCTTATTCTCATCATATACATATATTCTTGCTATTTTATCCCTATATCCTTGTTTTAATATTAAAGAAGATACTAAAGAAGATGATAGAGCAGAACATATTCTATCTGGATATGTTATTATTGCTATATTATTATATCCATCAAATATTTTCTTTGCTGCAACGTATCCTGTTAATCCTCTCAGGTATATTTCTTCTTCTAGAGAAGCTAAGCTCATTGTCTCCATAGAATACTATAACAAAGTTATATTTAAAAATATAGAAGAAAGAAAAATAAAATTATTATAGAGCCTTTACATCTTCTTGAATATTTGTTTTGTTGCTAATTGTATATCTTCCCTCTTTACAGTTGTTCTTTTTCCGTGATTTGCCAATGAAACTGCCTCTTTTGCAATTTCTAATGCTATATCTTCTAATTCTTGTTTTAGATATCTAATTGCTTTATCTGATACTCTTGTTACTCCTGCCTGCTCACCCTTTTGCTTTAGGATCCTTTCAACTACAGCCATTGGAATTCCCCTCTCTCCTCTTGCCATAAAATATATATTATTGAACTCCCTTATAAATTTTTCATATTTTGACTGATGAGAAAGAGATCTTATCTCAAAAATACTTTGAGATTTTAATCACGCACATTTTTATTTTACAACATTACGTATCCCATAGGTATATATTAAAAAGATGACATTTACCCAACAAATTTAAAACTGGGGCAAATATTTAAAAAATAGATTATTCTCTTGGAGCCAATACAAATCCAAATTTAAATTTATCAGTTGACTTATAATCAATCCATATTGGTTTTCCAGAATCTAATTTAAATGTTAATGTATCAGATATCCTTGCTACTTTAGATAATTTATATAAATAATCTATAGAGTATCTTGACATTGCTTTTGATGGGACCTCCATAGATAATACACTTTCATCTTGTGGTGTTAAATCAATTTTCATATCTTTTAATTCACCTTCAGCAATAAATGATACCTTTGGTCCTTCAGGATCAGCAACAATTTTTATTTCATCTGCAATTACTTTTGCAGACTCTATTATATCATAAAATGCTTTTGAGTCCATTTCAACTTTTATAGGTAATTCTGGTAATTCCGAACTTGATAAGTCCATAAATGATCCTTCAGATTCTATTAATGGTAATGTAAATACTTTTTTTGCTTTTCCATATACAGTTAAAACAAATTTATTCTTTTCTTTATCTATTTCCCATGATATTTGACTCTTTAAGGCTACTTTTGTCATTATTTTCTTTAAATCTTCTAAATTTATTGTAAATTTTTCTTCCTCCTGTATATCATATTCTGTAAACATATTTGGATACATATCTAATAATATTATTGCTATATTTGCTGGATCCAATGATGATAAAAATATACCATCCTTATTTGCTTTAAATGTTCCTTCTGATAAAAAACTTACTATTGCAGGTAATATATTTTTAATCTCTTTAGCTTGTGGAAATGTTACCTTCATTCATAATAATTCCAAAAAAATTTTAAATATATATTAGTATGATGGATGACCCAGAGCCCATCCAATTACAAGTCCTATAAAAAAGATTATACCTGCTTGTATAGGATAATTTCGAACAAAGTTTATAATGTCAAAAAATATCTGAGTAGGATTATGATATAGAAAATATGATAGTAGAGCTAATATAGCTCCTATACCGAATAATGCAAGTATGAAGGCGCTACCACGTGTTAGTGTTTGACTTCTCATAAAATCAATTAGATCTTTTAGTATTTAAAAATATTCTATATATAAATCTCCCAGCATATTTGTCTAAATATTCATTATAATTACCACATTTTGGAGAATATACACATCTTGGACATCCATCAAGACATTTACATTTATTTAAAGATATTATTGATTTTTTAATTAATTTTTCTATATTATTATATAATATTTCTGCTAAACCAACTCCAGATTCATATCCTTCATATATAAATATTGTTGGTTTATTTGTTTGTGGATGAATCGGATAAGAATATCCACCAAGCTCTTGTGAATCTACAAATGTTACAACCGGGGATATTTTTATTATATTATGTTCTATTGCATGTAATCCTGATCTAAATGAAGATTCATAATCAACAATTTTCTTAACTAAAAATATCAATATATTATCTTTTATCCCATAATTTCTTTCTAAAAACTCCCCAATTATTTCTTTTATCTTTTTACTTGCCAACCCTCTATATTTTTCATAAAAGAAATCTTTACTTATAGTAGAAGAAAAATTCAATATTTCATCAACATTTATATTATATTTTTTCTTTTCAATATATTTTTTTAGTTTATCTAAAAAGAAATTATAATAAATGCTTTCTAATTCTTTTTGATATCTTTCAGGTATTACAATCCATATTGCCTTTGTATTAAATTCATAATTTATACTTTTTTCATAATAATTTATATTTTGTACATAATTTTCTCCCATTTTATATTTTTCAATATATCCAACAAATTCTTTTTTTACCTTTATTTCTCCTAAATATATTTCCCAATCATTTATTACTTTTTTATCTATTGTATTAATTATTTTTACATCTTCATAATATATTGGACTTGTTTCTATATTTGAAAATTCTGGTCTAAAGAATACAAATGTAACATTATCTATATTATAATAATCTGTTATTCTAATTGATTTTCCAGAAGAATAATATACCATTCCAGGTAATAAATAATCATAAAATGCAGGTTCGTCCATTTCTTCTAAAATTTTTCCTTTACCTTTTAGCATATTAATTATCCTTATCAATCCTTCTTTTTTCTTTATTCTTTTTATCATTTCTTCCTCCTCCTTTGTTAAATCTACAATATAATATACTTTATCCGAAATATTTCTTAATCCAGAATATATTACTTGTGTATTTAATTTATAATATTCCTTTCCAAATAATGGATCTTTTATTTTTGATACAATATTTTCCTTTTCCAATTCTTCCAAATATTTTTTCTCCAAATCATTTAATATATTTTTATCAATTCTTCCAAATTCATTTATTAAATATTTTAAATGTCTTTTTACAACTTTTTCATTATCTAAATTTAAAGGAATATTATCTAACTTATTTTTTTCAATTCTATCTAAAAATTCATTTATATTTGTTGAATAATAAAAATCCAATGCATCCTTTTTAAATATCATTATATCTATTGAATCAGAAATCCTTCCAGATCTTCCAAATCTTTGAATTATTGAAGAAATTCCATCTCTAGGTATTCCATAATTTACTACAGATCTTATTTCTCCAATATCTATTCCAAGTTCCAATGCAGATGTAGTTAATAATATTAAATATTCACCAGATTTAAACTTTTGCTCAATTTCTTTCCTTTTTTCTCTTAAATAACTTGCCTTATATGTATAAATCTTATTATATTTGTCTAAATCTTGAGATTCTAATCTTAATAATTCAACACCTTTCTTTGATTCAATAAATACTAAAGATTTTATATTATTTTCTAATAAAATCCTTATTGATCTTTTTAATAATAATCTTGAACTTGAACTTTTTGGATCCAAACAAATTATATATTTTCTATATTTATTACTATAATCTTTATCAATTAATTCAAAATCTAAATCAAACATGTTTTTTGCAAATTCTATAGGGTTCTTTAATGTTGCAGATAATGTCAATATTTTAAAATTATTATTTTTATAGAAATATTTTAATAATCTAATTAATCTTCTAAATGTATATGCAGCATTTGTTCCAAAAACCCCTCTATATGAATGTAATTCATCTACAACAATTAAATCTAAGTTTCTAAAGAAATAAAATAATTTATCATGATTTTTTAATATATATAAATGCAAATTATCAATTGTAGTTAATATTAAGTTTGGTCTTTCTCTTATTATTTTTTCTTTTTCGCTATATGTTAAATCTCCAAGAATAAATTTCATCTTAATATTTAATTTTTTATTTGTATAATTTTCAAAATCTTTTATTAATTCTTCAAATTTTTCATATTGATCATATAATAATGCTCTTAATGGATAAATTAATAAAAATGTTTTATTTGGATATTTTAATATATTATCAATAATATATAATCTAAATATATGGGATTTCCCCGAAGCTGTTGGTGTTGTTACAATTAGATTTTTATTTTTATATAATAAATTTAATGCTTCAGCCTGATGTTTATATAATTTAAAGTTTCTAGAATTTAAATATTCATTTAATTCTTTGTTATAAAACTCAAAATTATCAAATTCAGCATTTTTATTATTAATTAATTTAATTCCAACTATATAATCTTTAAACTCTTTTTCAAAAATATTTTTTAAATCATCAATATTCATATTTGATATATAAAATTAAACATTTTTATATTAAATATAATGAAATATTTCTCTGAATTAGCAGAAGTATTAGAAAAAGTTGAAAAAATTAATGAAAAATCTTTGAAAATTGATGTTTTATCTAGATTTATAAAGTCTTTAGATAAAAATGAATTAAAAATAACTATTTGGTTAATTTTGGGAAATACTGAAGAAGAATGGGTTGAAAGAAAATTAAATGTATCTGTAGGTACAATTATAAGAGTACTAAAAAATTTAGGAGTAAATATTAAAGAATTAAGTTTATTATATAAAAAATCTGGAGATTTAGGAGAAGCTGTTAAAATTATTTATGAAAAGGGAAATATAAAACTAAATAAGTGGTTTGCTAAGAAATATACAATAATTGATATATATAATGAATTAAAGAAAATCGAGAATTTGGAAGGAGAAGGATCTAGAGAAAAAAGAATATTACATTTAGAAGGAATATATAAAAATTTATCACCTTTAGAAGCAAAATTATTGACAAGAATTTTACAGGGAGATATGAGATATGGAGTATTAGAAGGAACAATTGAAGATTGTTTATCTTATATATATGGTATTGATGATGAAAAAATTAAAATTGCACATGCAATAATTGGAGATATTGGAGTTTTAGCAGAATATTTATTTGATAATCCGAAAAATATTGAAAATGTTAATATTAGATTGTTTCATCCATTTAAACCGATGCTTGCAGAAAAGGCAAGTAATTTTCAAGATGTATTTAACAATTTTTCTCCTGCAGCATTTGAATTTAAATTTGATGGAATAAGGGCACAAATACATAAAAAAGGAAATAATGTAAAAATATTTACTAGAAGATTGAAGGATGTAACAAAATCTTTTCCAGATGTTGTAGAATTAATATTAAAAAATATAAAGAATAATGAAGTAGTTACTGAAGGAGAAATTGTTGCATGGGATTATAATAAAAATTTACCATTACCATTTCAAGAAATTTCAAAAAGGATAAAAAGAGAATATGAAATCTCAAAATATATAAAAGAAATACCTGTTAAATTATTTTTATTTGATATAATTTATTTAGATGGAAAATTATTAATAAATGAAGAATATATAAATAGAAGAAAAATATTAGAAGAAGTTAGAGGAAATATTGATTTAACTCCAATGATAATTACAAATAAGGAAGATGAAGCAAAGAAATTTTTTGAAGAATCTGTTAATATGAAAAATGAAGGTCTTGTTGCAAAGAAACTAGATTCAAAATATATTCCTGGAAAAAGGGATAAATCATGGTTAAAAGTAAAAGGACATTTAGAACCATTAGATTTAGTAATAATTGGGGGAGAATGGGGACATGGAAGAAGAAAAAATTTTATTTCAGATTTATATTTAGCTGCATTAGATAAAGAGACTGGAGAATATTTAATGGTAACAAAGACATTCAAAGGATTATCTGATAATGAATATATTCAATTAACAAAAGAACTATTAAAATATAAAATAAAGGAAGAAGGAAGAATTGTATGGTTTAAACCAAAGATTGTTGTAGAAGTTATATATGATGAAATACAAAAAAGTCCAAAATATAAATCGGGTTTTGCATTAAGATTTGCAAGAGTTAATAGAATAAGATGGGATAAAAGTGAAAAGGATGTAAATACAATACAAGAAATTAAAGAATTATATGAAAAACAAAAGAAAGAAGAAATATAAAATAAATAATTAATATGGGCCCGGGGGGATTCGAACCCCCGACCTCCCGGTTATCAGCCGGACGCTCTAACCCCTGAGCCACGGGCCCTAAAATTTATGATTATTTATCTTTTATAAAAGTTTTTTTAAATTAAATCTAATGGATTTCATAAGTCAACTATTATTGAAGATTTACCAATTAATAGGAGAACCTACTTTAAAATATTTGTCAGAGATTCCAGATTATACAACATATTTTATAATTTTTATAATATTTGTTACAATTGGATATATAATAGCAAAAGTTACTATATTTATATTAAGAATTATATTCAATTATACAAAATTAAATGAAATTCAAAAGAAAAATCCACAATTATTTTATGGAATAAATATATCAAATTTAATTCTAAGTTTAGTAAAATATTATATATTATTATATTTCCTAATATTAGGAATTGTTGTAAATTTTCCTTCCTATTATTTTTTATTCTATATCTTAAATCTGATCTATACTGCAATAATAATAATAATTGCTGGTATGGTTATTGGAGATATTATTGCATATTTGTTTAATATAAAGAATAATGTTGCAAAAATTGTAAAAGGAACTATATTATATTTATTTTTAATTATTGCATTATCTTATTTAGGGTTAAATTCAACAGTATTAGTTCAAGCTCTATATTATTTATTATTATCTGCAGCGATATCTTTTGGAATAATGATTGGTGTTATAATAGCATTAGAATATAAAGATGAAATAATAAAAATAATAAAATGAAAACATGTGAACTATGTGGAAAAAGTACAGATAAATTATATAAAGTATATATAGAAGGTACAATATTAAATGTATGTAAAGATTGCTTAAAATATGGAAAACCTGTAGATGAAAATGGAAATATAATAAAAGAAAATAAATTGGAAATAAAGGAAATTGTAGGAGAAGTTGTAGATGAAAATTATAATAAAATATTAATAAAATATAGAGAAGATCATAAATTAAAACAAGAAGATATGGCAAAATTGTTAGGAATAAAAGAAAGTTTATATAAATCAATAGAAAATAAAAAAATAATACCAGATATAAATTTGGCTAAGAAAATTGAAAAAATATTAGGAATAAAAATAACTAAAAAAGAAGTATTAACTGAAAAAATAAATAATAAAGATAATAAAAATTATATAACTGTTGGAGATATTTTAGAATTTGAAGAATGAATATATATTATGTATTATATATATTTTTTGAATCTTTTATATTAAATTCTTTCCCTTTATTTGGCGCTCCTTTTGTTTTATTATCAATACCTATATTATCAATTATTGGGATAAATATTTATAATATAATTTTAGTATCAATTATTTTAGGTATAGGAGCATCTACTGGAAGAATTGTAATGTATATTATTGGTATTCTTTTATCAAAATCATTAAAGAATAATAAAAATTTATTATTCATAAAAAGAATATCAAATAGTAGAAACTTTTACATAACATTTTTCTTTTTAACTATATTACCATTTCTTCCATTAGACGATCTATTATTTTTATCATTTGGAATTGAAAAAATAAGTATATTAAAATATTATTTAATATCAATTCTAGGAAAAACATTAAAATCTTTTTTAGAATTATATGCTGAAATATTTGTTTTAAATGAAATAAGTTATATATCAAAAATACCTTTATTAAAATTATCTATAATTTCTTCAATAGCATTTATTTTATTAAGTATAATATTTTTTAAATTAGATTGGGAAAAATATTTTAATAAATGGATATCAAAAGAGAAATAAGAATATTAGGAATTGATGATGGATATTTTGATAGAAATAAAGATAAATATACAATAATTGTTGGAGTTATAATGAGAGGACCATCACAAATAGATGGTGTATTGTCAAATAAAATTGAAATAGATGGTTTTGATGTAAATGATAGAATAATTGAAATGATAAAAAGAACAAAACACTATGATCAACTAAGAATAATAGCAACAAATGGTATATCTTTTGGTGGATTTAATTTGATAGATTTTGAATATTTATATAATGAATTAAAAATACCAATAATATCTTTTGTAAGGAAAAAACCAAATATAAATAAATTTATAGAAGCAATTAAACATACAAAAGATTATGAAAAAAGATTGGAAATAGTAAAAAAATATCCTGAACCAAAAAGTTATAAAACAGAATATGGAACATTATATTTTCAATATTATGGATTAGAATATAATGACGTAATAAACATAATTAAATTAACATCTGTACATTCTAGAATTCCTGAACCGATTAGAGTTGCACATCTAATTGCAATGGGAATAACAAAAGGATATTCAAGAGGAAAACCATAAAAATATTTTACATAAAACATCAATATGGACATAAAGTCTTTAATAAAAAATTGGAGAATTTTAATATTTATTATAATTTTTATTGTATCTTTGATATTTGATGCATATGCATTAACTAGTAATAAAGTAGAAGTTGTTTCTAGTACCATTCTACCAAATGATACATATATATATTCAATAAATGGATGTCCAGTAAATTCAATAAATTCTTATTATACATGTATATATAATAATATTAATTCTCCTTTTTTACAAATAAGTACAAGTAATGGAAATATTGTTTTAGAACCATATCAATATCAATTATTAATAAATGAAACAAATATTACACAATCTTCTTTAATATCTTATGGAATAGATATTGCTGGAGGTTATTTGTTAATATTAAATTCCTCAAAACCATTAACTCCTCAAGAATTATCAATTGCAGCACAGGTAATTGAAAATAGATTAAATTCTTTTGGTGTTAAATCAATAAATATATATCCAACATCTGCAGGATACATAATAGTAGAATTACCATATTCTGAAGGATATTTGATTCCTTACATAATTAGTCAGGGGGAATTTTATGCAAAAATTGGTAATACAACAATATTTACTGGTTCAGAAATAAAACCATTATTTGGAGGACAATATTCTGGTTTATTAGGATGTTCTCCAGTAGGTAATCAATATGTATGTACATATTATTTTACATTATTATTATCACAACAAGCTGCTAATAATTTTGCACAAGCCACACAAAATTTATCTGTAGTATTAGAAAACGGAGGAGCATATTTAAGTGAACCAATAGTATTCTATTTAGATAATAAAAATGTATCAACATTATTAATTGCAGCAGATCTAAAAGGTTCAAATACGCAACAAGTAAGTATTCAAGTATCTGCAACTGGAAATTCCATGGCACAAGCACAATATAATGCATATCAACAAGCATATGATTTATATATAATATTAGAAAATGGACAATTACCTTCAAAATTTAATATTGTTCAGGAATCTATAATTCCACCAATATTTGGATATTATATATTAAAATCTTTTGAACTAGTACTATTATTAATATTGATTGGTATATTTGCAATACTTTATGCAGCATATAGAAATTTAAAGGTACCTGCATTGGTTACATTAACATTAGCATCTGAATTCTTAATTGCATTTGCAATAGGTATTGCAATACATCAAACATATGATATTCCAGCATTTATTGGTATAATATTTGGAACTGCTACAGGTATTGATGATCAATTGGTTGCTGCTGAAGAAATATTAAGAGCAAAAAGAGAGGGAAATAATGAAGTAAAAACAGATAATGTTGAAAGATTAGATAAAGCAATTAAAAAAGCTATGTTTATTATATTATTAGCAATTATATTAGAAACATTATCAGTATTCCCGGCATTTGTAGCAGGTTTATCATTATATAGAGGATTTGCAATTATGGTAATAATTACAGTTTGGATAGGATATTTAATAACAAGACCAGCATTTATTAATTTAGCAAAAAACTTACTTTAATTTTTTATAATAATCTCTCATTCTAATTGCATCTTCCTCAATATTTGGAGATTCTGAAATTACAATACCTTTAACTTTATATTCCTTTAATAATTTTAATATATCTTTCCAAGGCATATCAGATTCTTCTAAATTTAAATGAGTACCTTTTTTATCTAAAGTTATTCCTGACATATGAATATGCATATTATTTAAAGCATCTCTTCCAAGTTCATTTTCTATTTTATCTAATACTTCTCTAAAATAATCTACATCATTTCTATTATTTCTATATCTTAAATGAGCAAAATCTACTGCAGGTAAAACATTTTCTATATCTTGAGATAATTTTATTATTTCATCTATATCACCAAATTTTTTTGGTAATTCCATTGTTTCCGGTCTTATATAAATATCAATACTTTCATCCTTTAATTTATCCATTAATTTCTTTAGATTTTCCCTTACTACATTATATGTATCTTCTTTTGAATTATTTAAATACCAACCTGGATGAAAAACAACAGAATATCCTCCAGATAAATATAATAATCTTGCAGCATTATATAACATGTCTATTGATTTATTTATTTTTGACTCTTCAGTAGAATTTAAATTAATATAATATGGAGCATGGCATGTTAATATAAATTCTTTATCTTTTATATATTCATTTATATTGTTTGCAACATCTTCTTTTAATTTTACTCCATATGTAAACTCTATTTCAAATCCATCCAAATTTAATTCTTCGTATGTATATATAATTCCATTTAATGTATCTCTTTTTTTAGAAGATAGTGGAACACCTGCAGGACCAAAATGTAACTTCTTTGGATGTTTCACCATAATGTTATTATAATATTTTGAAAGTTAAATTTTTCGGTTAAAATACTTTTATTTTTTAACCTAATCATTATATTTTTTATAAACTTATCAGAACAATACAATATCATTATCAATGATTTTTATTAAATTAATGGAAAATACATAGAACTAAATTAAAAACTAAATTATTTATACTTTTCTAAATAATACTAGAAATTCTGTATGAACTAATTCCAAATTCTTTGGTCTAAGAACTTTTCCTTTTTCATATATCCATTTTCTATAAAAATTTTCATATACTCCAATAAATAAAAATTTATCATTTGAGTCTAATAATTTTAATACAGATGTTATATTTGGTAAGAAAGATACTAAATATCCACCAAATTTTAATGAATTATATGCATGATTTAAAGTATTCCATGGATCTGGTATATCCAATATTATTAAATCTATATCTTTTTCATCAATTCCTTCATTAATATTCTTTAATTTTAATTCAACATAGTCTAATAATTTTAATTTTTCCAAATTTTTCTTTGCAATATTATAAAAGTCTTCCCTAATTTCATATGAATATACTTTTCCATTTGGTCTTATAGAATTTGCTAAATATGCTGTTAATATTCCAGAACCAGTTCCCCCTTCTACAATTTTCATTCCTGGAGAAATATTTACTAAAGAATATAATAATCCTATATCTTTTTGATGAATTGATTGTGGTCCTCTTTTTAAATATTTAATTAAATCATTAAAATTATCTTCCAGTATTAAAAATTCTTCATTTAAATGCGATTTAATTATACTACCAGGTTCTTTATTTAAATCTTCCTTTTTTATTATCCCAAAATGCGTATTAAAATCTTTATTTTTATCTTCTATATAAAATTTCTTACCAGTTTTTCTATGAATTATTATCATATATTTCATATCATAGAAAATATATAAGAAAATATATTGATAATTATTATAAGACTTTCTTTAATTATAATTACTTATGAATAGTATTTTAAATAACTCAAACAACACAAAAGAAGTCATGAAAAAAATATTAAATAACTTAGACTACATAATTGAAAGAGAATCCCATGAACAAGTATTATATAATAAAGGATTTTTAGCAAAGAGAAAAATAAGAATTCCTCGTCATATAAAAATACTAATTAGTAATTTAGAATATCCTATCTCTTATGATGAAATGTATAATATTTTATTTTTAGACAAATCTACAATTAAAAAAGCTATATCAACAATAATCAATATTTATAATAATATAGAAAATAATAAAGAACGCAGTTATATTTTTGTTCCTCAAAAATTTCAATTATTTTCAGGTAATCCTACATTAAAGGAAATACTTATAGCAATACCAACAAAGTCATCAATACGATCTGAAAAAGAACCATCATATGAGGACATAATTAAAAATTTAATTAAAAATTATATAAAATTTATAATATTACATGGACTTTTGCTTTCTACAGAAAATATCAGAAAATTAAAATTACCTAAAGAAATAAAAGAATATGTAATATATGTATTAGCAATTATATCGTATTATAAGACATTTTCTACTAAATTAGGAATATCAAGTATTGGAATTTATATTTCTTTATATAATACAATAGGATGTAGAGATATTTTAGAATCTATACCTTCTCTAATAAATAAAGATCCATTTACTGCTGGAGCATGTACTGGATATCATATTTTAGCTGAATATGGTCTTCATAGAATAAATTTAAAAAATATATACGAAGAACTTGTAAAAGATCCTTATCACTTTTTAGAGAACATCTTAAAAAATACAAATAAAAATATTTTATAACATTTTTATTGCAGATATAATTATATCTGTTGCAATTGCCAATAATATTAAACCTCCCAATTTATTTAAAATAATTAAATTCTTCTTTCCAGCTTTTTCCAATATTAAAGTACTATTATAAATTATTATATAGGAAACTAAAAATGCTAAAGACATTGTTAAAAATAAATATATTAAATTGAGATTCTCTGATGTATAAATTAATGTTGTTGTAATAACACCAGGACCTGTAATTAATGGTATTGCTAAAGGAGTTGCAATAATATCTTCTAAAGATTCATTATTATCTTTCATATTTACATGAGAAGGAATATCTTTTACCAATATTTCAAATGCAATATAAAATAAAAATATTCCCCCAGCAATTCTAAAATCTATTAAATTTATTCCCAAAATTATTAAAAACCAGTTACCAAATAAAAATATTATTAACCATAATATATATGCAATTAAAAATGCTCTATTAACTGCATATCTTTTTTGATTTATATTTAATCCTAAAGAATCAAAAATAGATTCAAATACAAATATATTTGGAATAGTTCCCAATATAATAAACATAGTAATGAATACGTTAATATAATTCTCTATCATAAATTAAAATACCTTTATGAATCTTTTAAATAAATACTACTTTATCTTTTTTATTCAAAAATTGTTTCATAAATTTAAGATATAATATTTATAAAGATTGCTATTATTACTATATAGTAATGATTACATCTAATAAAAGATTAGAAAGATTGGATAGGATTTTAATAAAAAATGAATATAAGAATATTATAAATTATTTAAAAGAAAATAATATAAATAAAAGAGTAAGACTAAGAATTATAGAAGGATACAAACTACCAGAAAATTTAATATTATATTTTCTTATAGGAATTCTACTAATTCGGGCAGCAATTTATGATTATACAATTTATATACCAATATCTTCTGCAATATATGCTATAGAGTTGGGTTATGAAATATTGATGTTTAGAAGGGCTACTGCATACTATTCACCATTTACTAGATCTATTTATTTTAAAAAGAAATCTTTAGAAGAAATAATAAATAACTTATCAAACAATTTTCATTCTAATAATATGAAAATAAAAGAAGATAATATTGTTGCACTTAAATTTACGGGAGATCGTATAGTATATTATCCAATATATGTAGATAAAAATAAAGATAATATAGAAGAGATTATATCAAAAGTTGTTATAGATGCTATTGGAGCTCATGAAATATCACATAAAATTATTGGCAGAAGTGATATAAAAGCTTCTGACTTAGGATATTTAATATATTTCGATATTAATGAGTTGTATAAATATGAAAAAGCTAAAGAAATTGTAAGAAAAAATTTAGAAAATTGTGTAGAATATATTAAAAATAATGAAGAATATAATCCTTATAGTATTGGAGAATGTCATGCAAATATTACTTTATATAAAAATAACTTTTCAATAGATATAAAGAAAGAAATAGAGAGACTTAAGCATATGAAGGATAAAGATACTATAAATGAAATAAAAAATTATGTTCTTAATTACTCAAATTAAGAATATTTAAAAATCTTTTTTAAACTAATTTATATATGAACTTAGACCGGAAGATTATATAGATATTTTAATGAATCCTATAAAATAAATTCTAAAAATAATTATGCTATGGAGGATAAAAATTTATCTCAAACTGGTTTAGAAATAGATATTGTAGATAGACTAAAAGTATTAGAAAGGATGAAAGAAAAAGGATATAATCCATATCCATATGAATTTGATAAGACGAATGATGTAAAGGAAATAGTAAATGATCCTGATAAATTTATGGATAAATATGTAAAAATCGCAGGAAGGGTTTATTCAATTAGAAAACATGGTGGAATTGCATTTTATGATATAAAAGAAGAAGGATATAAAATACAGGCTGTTATTAAAAAAGATATAACAAAAAATTTTGATGATGCATATGAATTTATTCAAAGAGGAGATATAATCGGTGTATATGGTAAAGTCGGAAGAACAAAAGCTGGAGAATTATCTGTGTTTGCTGAAGATTGGATTATATTAACAAAAGCATTAATTTCTTTACCAGATCAATGGTATGGATTTAGTGATGTAGAAGAAAGATATAGAAAAAGGTATTTAGATTTATTAATGAATGATGAAGTAAGAAGATATTTTGAAATAAGATTTAAAACAATAAGTTATATTAGGAAATATTTTGAAAATTTAGGATATATAGAAGTACAAACACCAGTATTACAACCAATATATGGGGGAGCAAATGCAAAACCATTTATTACATATGTAAACGATTTAAAAGAAAATTGGTATTTAAGAATTGCTACAGAGCTATATTTAAAAAGATACCTTGTTGGTGGATTTAATAAAGTATTTGAAATTGGGCCAGATTTTAGGAATGAATCAATAGATGTAACCCATAATCCAGAATTTACAATGTTAGAAGCATATGAAGCATATGCAAATAGAGATAAAATGATGGAATTAGTAGAAAATTTAATATATGGAATTGCAAAAGATGTTATTGGAAAAGATTATATTGAATATAATGGTAAAAAAATATCATTAAAACCGCCATGGAGAAGATTAACGATGTATGATGCATTAAAAGAATATGCAAATATAGATGTAACAAAATTATCTGATGAAGAAATAATGGAAATAATGAAACAGCATAATATTCAATTAGAATTAAAAGAATATAATAGAGGTTTGGCAATTACTGCATTATTTGAAGAATTAGTTGAAGATAAATTAATTGAACCAACATATATAATAGAACATCCAAAAGAGAGTACACCTTTATGTAAATTAAGTAGAAAAGATCCTTCCTTAGTTGAAAGGGCAGAAGGATATATTTTAGGAGTAGAAGTTGCAAATATATATTCTGAATTAAATGATCCAATATTACAAAATAAATTATTATTGGAACAGGCAAAAATGAGAGAATTGGGTTTTGAAGAAGCTCATTTATATGATCAAGACTTTGTAGAAGCATTAATGTATGGAATGCCACCAACAGGAGGAATTGGAATAGGTATAGATAGAGTAATAATGTTATTATTAGGAATAAAAAGTATAAAAGAAATTATACCATTCCCAATGGTTAAGAAAAAAACAGAAAGTGAAGCTGCAAGAATATTAACAAAATATACAATAGAAAATCCAATTGTAAAGGGCTATGAAAAATATTAGACCCTTCCAATTCCAAACCTTTTTAATAATATCTTTATATTATCATTTACTAAAAATATAAAGAATAAACTATAAAATACTATAAATAAATAATAGTAAATATTTATTGGAACAACTATTCCAAATCCAAATAATGAAATTAAACTTGCAATTATCAATCCTGCAATTGTAGATATTAAGAAAGATTTACTAGGTTTTGATTTATAAAATCTGTCTTTTTCCCTAAATACATATGGCATTAATAAACCAAAATATGTTATTGCTATAAAGAAGAAAGAATGTAAAAGATTAACCTTATTTATCTTAAATATATTTAATGCTATATATAATAACAAAGCCATTTCAGAAAATGTAAATATACCCATTGTACCTGCATATTTTACCAATTTTAATATATTCCATTTTTCAGGATATTGAGATCCTCTTTCATTATCTACAGATAATGCTATTGTTTGAAAATCTATAATAAAGAAAAATAATAATACATCTGTAGATGATAAAATATATAATGGACTATGATAAATGATCGTAGTAAATAGAAATACTGATAAAACAAATAATGCAATTTCTATTGTCTTATTTATTTTTGTTAATATCCATGTAACAACTCTTTGATATACAGATCTCCCAATTGTAACCAAATCCACAATACCTCTTAAACCTTCTACTGTTAATACAACAGAAGCTGCAGATTTTGCAACATCTGTTGCATTATATACTGCTATACCAACTTCCGCTTGTTTTAATGATGGAGAATCATTTACACCATCTCCAGTCATTCCAACAATTTCTTTTTTATCTTGTAAATTTTTTACAATATAATATTTATCCTCAGGATATATTTCTGCAAATATTTCAGATTCATTAATTAATTTCCTTGCTTTATCAGGATCACTTTTTAATAATTCTCTTAATTCATTTCCAGATACTGCTTTATTATAATCTAATCCAATTTCTTTTCCAATTTCTTTTGCAATTGGTAATGAATCTCCAGTTAACATTTTTACTTTTATTCCAAGATCTTTTAATTTTTTAATTAATTCTGGAGTATCTTTTCTTGGTACATCGTATAATGCAACAAGACCAACAGGTTCCCATTTATTATTATTATTTATTGCAACTGCCAAGGTTCTATAACCTCTTGATGCAAAATCATCAACTATTTTTGATACTTCTTCAGGTATATTTATTTTACATAAATCATTAAATATAATATTTACAGCACCTTTTGATACATAAAATACTTTATCTTTATATAATACTTTTGCTTCTGTTCTCCTAGTAGAAGGATCAAATGGCTTAAACTCCAATATTTTATAATCATTTTTATTTATATTCATTTCTTTTGCTTTATTAATAAATGCCATATCTATTGGGTCATTATTTGATTCTTGTGATGCTAATGTTCCATATAATATTACATCTTCTTTTTTATAATTATTTAATTCTTTTATGTCAGTTATAGATAATTTATTATATGTCAAAGTACCTGTTTTATCAGAACATAATGTTGTCATTGTTGCAGCGTCTTCTATTGCAGATAATCTTGTAATTAATGCTCCCTTTTTTGATAATTCCATAGAACCAACTGCTAAAGTAACTGTTATCATTGCAGGTAATGCTACTGGAATTGCAAAAAGTAATAAAGATATAATTAAAGGCAATACTGTAGAAAGTATAAATTCTAAATTATGAACATATAAAAATGAAAATAGTAATGTTAATCCTCCAAATATTAACACAATTATTAATAATGCAAATATAACTTTATTTGTTATTTCTTCAATATGCAATTTTGGTCTTGCTGTAGATACTAATTCTACTGTTCTTCCAAAATATGTATTCTTTCCAGTTTTATATACAATACAATTTGCTTCTCCTCTTCTTATAATTGATCCTGAATATACAATCTGTCCCTTTTTCTTTTCAACTGTTAAAGATTCTCCCGTTAATATTGATTGATCTATTTCTAATGTATCATCACTAAAAATTATACAATCTGCAGGGGATATATCTCCAGCTCTTAATCTAATTATATCTCCAGGAACCAAATATTTTGATTCAATTAATTTCCATTGTCCTTCTCTTAATACTCTTGCTTGTATTTGTAATTTTTCTTTTAACAATTCTAATGCTTTATTTGCCTTTTCTTCATGAATAAAAGATATTAATACATTAATAAATAATAGAGATAAAACTAAAGACGCATCTATATACCTTCCAAATATAAAATATAAGACTATAATAATTTCCAACATTATTGAAGAAAATGAAATAAATTTTTTCAAAAATTTAATCAAATTACTTTCTTTCTTTTCTTCAATTAAATTATATCCATATTCTTTTAACCTTTTATCAACTTCTTCCTTTGTTAAACCATAATTCAAATCTGAATTTAATTCTTGAAGAACCTTTGATAAATCTACATTATCATTCATACTATAAAAACCTCTTTATTATTTAAAAAGATAATAACAAAAAATCCTTTATTTCTATCTATTATCTCCACTACCTTGTAAGGTTCCCCTTTCTTTTCTACTTCTAATTTTTTTCAAATTATATTCTGCAACTTCTTCTAAAGAAATATTAAAGTTTCTTGCAGTCTCTGAAAGATACCATAGAATATCCCCAAGTTCAGATATAATTTCTTCCCTTTTTATTTGAATATTATCTCTAGCAATTTTCTTTATTTTATTTAATAATTCTCCAACTTCTCCAGCCAATGCTAATGCAGTATAGAAAAATCCACCATCCAATTTATTTGGATACATTGCAGTTTCTTTTGCCCTTTCTTGATATTCATTAAATTCCATTAATTATATTTATAAAAAATTTATATAAACGCCGCGGGTGGGATTTGAACCCACGCCCCCTTTCGGGGATATGGTCTCAAGCCATACCCCTTGGACCACTCGGGCACCGCGGCATATAAATAATTTTGATCTTTATACAATTTTAAAATATTTGGGTTTTAAATATTCTAATAAATCATGAACTAAATTTGATAGATCAAAATTATCTGAAGAAATATATATAAAACAATAATCAATTCTTTCCCAATAATTTAATGCAATAGTGAATTTATTTGTATCAAATAAAAAAGAAGAAAATTTCTCTTTATCAGATATTATTATTTTTTTATTATTTATTACCAATTTATATTTATCAATTAGATAATCAAAAAATTTATATATATCTTGTTCAGAAAATAAAAAATTATTTCCTATTCCATTAAGAATTAGTTTTACTTCCATATAATATTCTCTCTCTTATTATATTATCTATATCCTCCTCTGTTCCACCAACTTCTACAGATTTTATTACTTTTAATATTGCAGGATTTTTTAATGCCAATCCAACTGCTAGACATGAACCAGTTTCTAATTTTGTTAACGCTTCAAAATATTCTCTAGATAAATATGGACATGTTTTTCTTATAAATTCTAAATCTTTTGGATTAATTATCTTTAATAAAATAAATGTATTTAATTGAGATGTAATATCTTCAATAATACTAGAAGGTACTTGAGATACCAAAATTAATCCTAAACCAAATTTTCTTCCCTCCCTTGCAATTAGAGATATTTTTGAAGAAACTTCACTATTTTTTGATGCAAATCTATGTGCTTCTTCAATTACAATTCCCAAAATATCTGTTTTATTATTAAATTTCCAAGATTTATATTTTTCATAAGCAATTTCTAATAATATATCTATTAATATTCTCTGTTCTTCTATTGATAATGGATATAAATCAAATATAATTACCCTTGGAATAAATTTACTAGATTCTTCTAAATATACTTCCCCATTTTCTTCTTTAATTATATTATAATCTGAAATACTAAAGTTTCTGATATCTTCTAATAATTTATTAAATAATTCATCTACATTTTCACCCATATCATCTACATTTCTTGGAAATAGCATCCAATCCTTTATCCTTAACAATCTTGATTGCAATGATCTTATTACATCTTCTCTATTTTTATATTTTTCAAATACCTGAGGAGGATCCCTTTTATTTACCATTTCTAATAATTTATCCATAAATTTCGGTGCTTTTCCCTCTTCTAATGATAAAATTCTATATAATAAAGAATATACATGGGGAGCTTGTTTTCCTGATATTCCCAAGAAACTTTCCATATAATCTTTTATATATTTTAATGGTAATTTTGCATTATATACTATTACATTTTTCTTATTTCTTTCACTTATTAATTTCTCAATAAATTCCTTCTCCCTTTTACTAAATGTTATTATTATAGAATTTTCAAAAGATAATATATAATCTCTATGAATATCAAATAACAATATTGGTATATTTTTCTTTGATAATTCATTTACTATATGAGCAACTGTTGTACTTTTTCCAGAACCTGTTATTCCAAATATACCAGTATGTCTTATAATTAAATTCTTTATATTTAAATCTACAATAAATTCTTTATTTTGTAAATTTATTTTTCCTAAAGGTATTGATAACTCCTTTTCTTCAAATGAATATATTTTACTTACTTCCTCCTCTTCTGGTAAAAATACTTCATCCCCAGGAACTGGTGGTGTTTTTGGTTTTTCTTGTAATATTTTTCCATTTTTTATTACTCCAATAAATATAGCTTTTCCAATTATTAAATACTGTAATTTTTTCATTTGTCCATATAATAATTCTATTGCCTCATAATCAAACAATCTTTCCTCTTCAATAGCTTCTGATTTTAAATCTTCAATTATTCCAAAATAAAAGAAATCACCAATTTTTACTTTAACTATACTCCCAATACCTACTGAATACCTTTCCTTTGGATCAACAACAAAATAAAAATATTCAGATGTTGCTTCTTTTATAACATAACCAACTTTCATAGATGTATATTTATAATATACTTTTAAACATTTTTTATCTAAATATTTTAATGCCTGGTGCACTTAAAGTAATAATACCTGAAGGAAGTACATTAAAAGATGTTATACGTATTGCAGGAATAGAATTAAATGGACATAAACCAATAATTGTAGAATTAAGAAAAATACCTGGAGTAAATTGGAGATTTGCCAATGCTATATGTAATGTATTAAAGATAAATAAATGGCAGGCTTTAGGATCTTTAACAGATGAAGAATTGGAAAAATTGGAAGATTGTTTAAAAAGACCACAAAATTATGGTATACCTTCATGGATGTTAAATAGAAGAAAAGATCCAAGAGATGGCCAAGATAAACATTTAGTAGGACCTGATTGGGAAATTCAAGTAAAAATGGATATAAAAAGAGAAATTGAACTAAAAACATGGAAAGGAAATAGACATCAATATAAATTACCTGTTAGAGGACAAAAGACTAGATCACATCATAGAAAAGGAGCTACTGTTGGTGTAATAAAGAGTAAAGAATTAAGGGCTCAACAAAAATCTGAAAATAAAGAATAAAATGTGGAGAAATAGAAAAACCTGGGAAAGTCCTGGACATCCATGGCAGAAGGATAGAATAGAAGAGGAAAGGCAATTATTAAAACAATATGGATTAAAAAATAAAAGAGAAATATGGAAAGCTTCTACAATTGCTAGAAGAATAAGATTCTATGTTAGATATTTAAATGCTAAAAAGGCTGCTGGAGTAGACGTATCAAAAGAAGAAGAAAAATTGAAGAATAGATTAGTTAAATTAGGATTATTAAATAAAAATTCTGATATAAGTGAAGCTTTAAATATAACAGTAAGAGAAATATTAGAAAGAAGATTACAAACAATTGTATTTAGAAAGGGTTTAGCAAAAACAATAAAACAGGCAAGACAATTAATTGTACATAGGCATATTGTTATAGGAGATAAAGTAATATCTTCCCCAGGTTATTTAGTTAAAGTTGATGAAGAAGATAAAATAAATTATAATCATTATTCAAATATAAATAAAGAAAAATTATTTGGTCAAAATATAAATAAAGAAGAAAATAAAGAATCAACTGTACAAGAAGTTAATCAACCTTCTCAATAGTTTTTTATTTCTTCAATAAGCTTGTATATTATAATAACCTATTAATAATAGTAGAAAAATTTATTAATAAATACTTAAAATTTCAAAGTTGCACATATAGGAATTTTTATTATCAAAATTTTATGGTAGAATATTGTAAATTACCATATGAAAATGAAAAATATGAGATCCTTGTTAAAAGAGAAGAAGAAACAAATGAAAAATATGGTTATGATCCATGGAAAAGACCAATAAATGAATTGCTAGATTTCTCAATTATTAATTTAGATAAACCAAAAGGTCCTACATCGCATCAGGTTTCTGGATGGATAAAGAATATTTTAAATAAAAAAGCTGGGCATGCAGGTACATTAGATCCAAAAGTAACTGGAGTATTACCAATAGGAATTGGAAGGGGAACAAAAGTATTAAAATTATTGTTAACTGCTGGAAAAGAATATATAGCATGGATGCATATACATAGTGATGTTGACGAAAATAAAGTATATGAAGTATTAAATAAATTCCAAGGAAAGATTATTCAAAAACCCCCATTAAAATCTGCAGTAAAAAAAGTTCCTAGAGAAAAGAATGTTTATTGTATAAAAGTATTGGAAGTTGATGGAAGAGATTGGTTATTACAAATTGCAACAGAAGCTGGAGTATATATAAGAAAATTAATAGATGATATAGGAAAAGCTTTAGGAACAAAAGCACACATGCAACAATTAAGAAGAATTAGGGTTGGAGAACTAAAAGAAGATTCCGAAAAATATCCTTTATCTACCTTACAAGATATAGTTGATTCAATATGGTTTTGGAGAAATGAGAATAATGAAAAATATATAAGAAGGGTTTTTCTACCAGCAGAAGTTGCAGCAGAACATACAAAGAAAATTTGGATATTAGATACAGCAGTAGATGCAATTGCACATGGAGCAAATTTGACAGTAAAGGGAATATCAAAATTATATTCAAATATAAAAGAAGGAGATTTAGTAACGATATTTACATTAAAAGGAGAATTGGTTGCATATGGAACTGCATTAATGGATTCTGAAAAAATTTTAAATTCTGAAAAAGGCATTGCGGTTGATATTGATAGAGTTATTATGAAAAGAGGTATATATCCAAGAGTGTGGAAAAAATCTAGTGTACAATGAAATTAATATTAGGAATTGATGAAGCTGGAAGAGGGCCTGTAATTGGGCCAATGGTAATTGCTGGATATTGTATTGAAGAAGAAAAAATTGAATTATTAAAATCTTTGGGTGTTAGAGATTCTAAAGAATTAACGAGAAAACAAAGAGAAGAAATATACAATGAAATAATAAAATTAACAGATAAATATAAATATATAATAATAGATCCAAAAACAATAGATTATTATGTATATAGAAATAGATTAAATTATTTGGAATTTGAAAATATGATAAAGATAATTGAAGAAATAAAACCAGATAAAGTAATAATTGATTCTCCAATGGTTAATACAAAAAAGGTAGTAGAATATATAAAAAATAATTTAAAAATAAATGTCGAAATAATTGCAGAAAATAAGGCAGATAAAAAATATCCTGTAGTATCTGCAGCTTCAATTATTGCAAAAGTTATTAGAGATAAAGAAATAGATAAAATAAAAGAGAAATTAAATTTAGATATTGGTTCTGGATATCCATCTGATGAAAAAACAATAGAGGTATTAAAAAAAGATTATGATAAAATAAAAGATTATGTAAGAGAATCATGGATGACAGTTAAAAGAATAAAGAAGAGAAATCAAAAAAATATACTTGACTTTTTATAAAATTTTTTCATTATTAAAGGATAATAATTTATAAAATTAAGAATGGTAATACAAACATACCTATTGTTAAATTAACTATAATTATTGTCGATAATGCTATATAATATATTCTTTTCATTAAGATATTTCTTTAGTTCCATTAGAACTTCTATAAATGGTACAGAAATCAAAATAAAATAATAAATATATGATAATAAGATATTCTTCATTAATAAATAATATATTATAGCCATAATATTTAGAATAAATAATATAATAACTGCAACTTTTTGAATTTTATACATTTTATTAATAAAAATATCATCTTCTTTAATATATTTTTCAAAATTTAATTTTTCTTCTTCTTTTTCTTTAAATTTTACCTTTTTTAATAATATAAGTGAAATTAAAGAGACTAAAAAAGCAATTAATAATGAATAAATTATATTATTGATATTCAAACCTTCTAATAATAATCTTGCACCTAAATATGATATAAATATTATAAAAATGAATCTTATTATATTATCCTTTAATTTCATTAATAATCTAGTTCCGATCCTCGAACCAATTAAAACCCCTAAAGTAATGAAAGGCAATAAAATAAAGTCTATATAACCAGCTTTGAAATATAAAATTGAAGATGTATCAGCAGTTACTCCTATCATAAAATTACTAGTAGTAGTACTTACTTTTATTGGCAAATTCATTATTAAATCCATTCCCAAAACTTTTAATATCCCTGAACCAATTCCTAATAAACCAGAAACAAAACCTGCAAATAACATAACAATCCATCCATAAATCCATCTTACTCCATCATAATATATTGTCTTTCCTTTTTCTTCATATTTTCCAAATAAATTAAAGAAATATGTAGATTCATCAGGCTTTGATGGATAATATTTCTCTTTTAAATTCTTTATTATCAAAAATATTGAAGATAATAATAATACAACCCCAAATATTATATATACAATAAAAAATAGATTATGAGTATATAAATAGTTATTTAAAAGAAATCCAAATATAGCACCAAAGGTTGTAGCTGTTAATAAGCTAACTGCTATATTATCATTAGCAATCTTTTTCTTTATATATGTTAAAGATGAAGATAAAGATGTAGAAATAGTAGATAATAAAGATATACCAATTGTTAAATATAATGGATAATTTAGGAATATTGTTAAAATTGGAGAAATAATCGCTCCACCGCCCAGACCTGTTATAGAACCTATAATACCTGCAAAAATACCAATAAGTAATATTAACATTAGATTAAAAAATGTATATATCATGGTATTAATAATTTCTTTAAAATATATAGGCCTTCATATTTTGATATATTTTCTTAGTAAATCATATAATCAAAAAATCAAGAAGGATATTCAGCTTCTTTAATTATTCTTCTTCAAATTCTTGAACATTAGTCTTTTTATATTCTGAATATTTCTCAACTTCTTGCATAGCTTTATTTATTTCTTCAATCATTTCTTGAGGTATATTATCTATTTTTACATTATTAATTCCTATTCTAATATATTTATCCCATTCAATTTTTATTCCATTTTCATTTATTTCCATTGGATGTCTTAATAAACTATGTTTTGTATCTCTCATTTTCCATACAATAATTGATCTATATAATTTTCCATCTACTTCATCCAAATCCATTCTTACAATTCCATCTACTGCATGTTCAACTCCAGGTCCACCAAATCCCCTTTCACCAACAGAAATTTGAGAAACAAATATTGCAGTACATCCTAAACCTGCAATTAATCTTTTTAATGACATTACTATAGATCTTGCCATTGCTGGTTTTGTTAAATATAATGTAGAAACAGAATCAATAACAACCCTTTTAGCATTTGTATCTTTTATTGCCTGTCTTACAACATCTAATAGTTCATGTATATTATCTAAATCTCTCACTAAATATTTTTCTCTTTGAGCTGCAGTTCCAGTTCCACCAGTAAATGCATCTACGATTGCCAATTTTCCTTCTTCTTCATATTTTGATATATCCCATCCAAAATTCTTAAAACTTCTTCTTACACTTACTGGATGTTCTTCCAATGCAACAAATACTCCATTTTCATTATTCTTTAATCCATTATATAAAAACTGTTTACCTAAAATAGATTTTCCTGTACCAGGTCCTCCACTTAATAATACTACATTTCTTTCAGGTATCCCTCCATATAATATTTCATCAAATCCTGGTATATATGTTCTAACTTTATATATCATATTAATAATTCTGAAATAAATACTTAAACATTTATAAATAATAACATTGTTATATTTCAATGGCAAAATATTTAATATTATTAACAAAAGATGACAAAAATACAGTAGAAATGGCTTTAGAATTTTCAAAGGTATTAAAAATGAGTGGAGCAGAAGATATAAAAATTTGTTTTACTTTAGAAGGAATTAAAGCATTAAATAAAGAAAATGAAGAATGTAATTTAATCATATTTAAACATTTGGGGGATATAAAAAATTTAGATATAAATATATATGCATGTGAAAAATGCATGGTAAAATTTAATATACCAGAAGAAAAATTAATATATAAAGATAAAATATTTTCATATGAAGAAATTAATAAGTTAGTAGATCAAGGATATACAATAATTACCTTTTAATTTCTATTATTTTTCCTTCAACATTATCTTTAAACAAATCATCATGCGTACATAATATTACTTGATAATTATCCAAACTTGATATTAATTGGGCTAAAGATAATCTTATATTTTCATCTAAAGATTCTGTAGGTTCATCTAACAATAGTACATTAATGTTTAAATTAAGTATTGAAGCAATTGCTAATCTCAATGCTAAATCCAATATCTTTATTTGTCCTCCGCTTAATCCAGCTTCATCAATATATTTTTTAATACTTTTCCCATCAATATTTTTAATTACATAAATATAAAATAATTTCTCATCTTTTACTTTACTTTCTTTTATATCTATTCCAACATCTATAATATCTTGATATCTATATAATTTCTTAAAATAGAATCTAAATGCATTTTCTAAATTTTTTGATAGTTTTTCTCTATTAACTTCTATATATTTTAATAGAACATTATATAGGGATCTCAAATTATTTATATTTTTACTTATATTCTTTAATTTCTCATTTATATTATTATACATATTTAGTTTTTCTTTATAATTTTTTATTAACTCTGGCTTTAAATTTTCATATTTCTTTATTTCTTTATCAATTTCACTCAATTTGTTTTCAAATTCACTCAAAGAACTTAAATTATTTCTTTTATATATATCTTTTATTTTTTCTAAATTCTTTTTCATATTATCTATCTTCATTAAAGAATATCTAATATTGTTTATTTCATTTTTTATGTTTTGATATTCTTTTCTCAAATTATCTATTACTTTATCCAATTCGCTTTTCTTTATATAATTTATTGTATCCTTTATTATCTTATATTCATTTATTTGATTTATTTTGTAACTTATTTCATTAATTTCTTTTTCAATTCTTGCTTTTTCATTTTCAATATCTGATAAATTTATTTTATCTTTAATTTTTCCTTGAATATATAAAAAGTACCTATATTTATTTTCTATTTCCTGATATTGTTTATCTAAATTATTTTTTTCATTTTTAAATTTAATTAAATTCTCTTTATCTTTATCTAAGCTTTCTTTATATTGATTTAGTAATTTTTTGTGTAAATCCTCATCCAAAGCTCTTTTACATACTGGACATTCAGATATTTCTCTATTTAATATATTTAAATATTCTTCTTCCTCCTTTATTTTATTTTCTAAAATTATAATATTATTTTCCAATTCTTTCTTTTTATTTTCTATATTTTTTATTTCATTTTCTATATTTTTATATTCTATATATTTTTCTATATTTGAATAAATTTCCTTTAATTCTTTTAATTTATATTCTAATTCTTTTTCATCAACATTTTCCAAATATTCCAATTCCTTTTTTCTACTTTCTAAATATTCTAAAGAACTATTCAATAAATCTTTTGAATAATTTTCATATTTAAGATTTTTTCTTTCAGATTCAAGATTTAATATATTTTCATATAATTCTTTCTCTTTTTCTTCATATTCTTTTAACTTTTGATTTAAATAGTTTTCCTGAGTTAATAAGTTATAATCTATACTATTTTCCAATGTTTTTAGCTCTAAATAATCTTTATATAAATTATCCCTCATTTTCTTTAATTCCAAATATTTATTAACTTCTTCTAATAATTTTTCAATATCACTATCTCCGAAAATATTTTTATATAATTCTATATCTTTTAATAATAAATTTCTTTCTTTTTCTTCATATTCCTTTTCTTTTTCTAAATCTTTTATTACTCCTTCAATTATTTTCAATATTAAAGAATAATATTCTATATCAAATATTTTTTCCAATAATTTTGTTAATTCAATTTTTCCAGATAAATTTATATATCTTCCCAAATCTCCTTGTTTTATATACAATACATCTGTAAATTTCTCAATCCTATTTATATTCAATATTTCCTTTATTTTTTTATTAACAATATCTGGCCCAGAGGCTATAACTTTATTTCCTTCATATAATATTGCTTTAGATTCACCATTATTATTTGAAGATCTTATTATTTTATATAAATTATTTCCATTAGATATTTCTAATTCTACATTTAAATTATATGAACCAATTCTTATTAAAGATGATATATTTGATATATTTATACTAGATAAAGAATCTTTTCCAAATAAACCAAACAATATTGCATGAAATATAGATGTTTTACCAACTCCATTTTCTCCTATTATTATATTTTTTTCATCAAAACTAATCTCTAAATTTTTATGTATCTTAAAATTCTCTAATTTTATTCTATTAATCCTCATTTTATTAATTGTTTAAATAATGTTTCCCTTATTCTATCTAAATCTGAATTCCTTCCCGAATACATTTCATCAAATAATTCCTTTATATAATTAAACATTTTTATTACTTCTTGTTTATCATTTACAAAAAGAGAATTATCCATTATACTATCTATTGTAACTACTTCATTATTTAATTTTATTTCTTCATCTAAAGAATAAGAATCATCTAAAATTAAATATCCCGATTCTATTAAATTTTCCAATAGATTTTTTATATTAATATAATAATCTTTTTTATATCTAACTTTAATTTTTATAATTGTTTCTTTAGATTTATTATAAATATCACTCTTTAATTTATTTAATCCATCATCATTATTTATTATATCTTCATAAATATATATTGGCCTAACATTTAATTCTTTAAATTCTATATTATCATCTTTTACATAAAAAAATCCTTTCTTTATATTTTCTTCATCTTTTGATATTTCAGTCCTTTCAGTAGAACCTGGTAAAGCAAAGATTATATTATCATGTTTTTCTAAGTGTTTTTTATGAAAATGTCCAAATGCATAATAATCTGCTTTAGGAAGATCTTCTAAAGATAAAATCCTTGGCTCTTTACTATAGCTTTCCAAAATATTTTCCGGAAATATATTTACTGCACCATGAAACATAAATATAGTATAACCATTATTTTCAAATTTCAAATTTGATAGATTCTTTTTATAATATATTCTTAATTGCTCATATGATAAATTTGATGGTTCAGATATTCCATAAATATATATATCTTTATATATAAATGGTTCTTTTATATTTGCCTCATATATTAAATCCAATTTTTTCAATATTTCTAAAATATTTTGTCTTTGCCCTTTTGTATCATGATTTCCTTTAATAAATATTAATGGTATTTTATTATCCTTTAATTTAAATAATATATCTAATATTTCCAATAAATATTTTGAATCTATTCTAAAATAATCATCAAAAAAATCTCCAGAATGAATTATAAAGTCAACTTTTTCTTTAATTGCAAATTCTATAACCTGTTTAAACGAATTTAAAAAATCATATTTTCTAATCTCACCATATTCTATTGGAATTTGACATCCTAAATGGGTATCAGAAACATGAACAAATTTCATTAAATATTATTGTATAAAAATTTTTTATTTATATTTTCCAGATATTCTTTTAAATAATTTAAAACTATTTCCTTATCCTTTTTATAATAATCAAAACTTATTTTTAATAAAAAAGAATCTTCTGTATAATGTAATTTAATAATTTTATTTAATGTCAATTCATTCTTATCAATTCTTAAATAAATATTATAATTCTCATCAAAATTACAATTATTTTTTATATCTTCAAATTTTAATCCTAAAGAAATTAAATTTCTAAAAAATATATCTATGCTATTTTTATTATTAATTTTTATTTCATATGCTTCAATTATATTACTTATTAATCCTTTGTCTTTATAATTATTTATCTCTATCTTTTTTCTATCAATATCTTTTAATAATAAATCAATTACATTTGATATTTTGTTTTTATCATCCCATTCATGTATATTTACCCTTAATAGTACAAAAGAAATCTTCATAACAATTATATAAATATGTAGAAAAGTTTATATTTATAAAAAAATTTATATTTAAAATGGTAAAAAGAGCTCAGAGTCTACCTTTAAATACTATAATTTTAGCAATTATTGCAATAGTTGTATTGGTATTTCTTATATTAATATTTACTGGCGGAATTGGAAAATTTGTTTCAGCAACTAATCCGCTAGGTCCATCCTCTAATCAAACACAAAGTGCACAATGTTCAGAATATGGGACAACAATAGAAACCCAAATAGGAACTTCTACCGATCCAAACGCTCAACTACAAATGCTAGCAAATTCTCAATATGTACTTTCAAATTGCAGTATTTATTCTCCATATTCATTTACTTTATATAATGGCTCTCAGGTTGTATGTGGACTTGGTTCAAATTACTGTATAAACCTTAAAGGATCTGGCTGTTCTCCTTGTACACCTCCAGATTGTATACCAGGTTGTGAAATTAAATAAAGATTTATTTTTTATTACTAAATATTATTTATGATAGATAAGAATTATGTTTCATCTATTTTGGGTATATCAAAAACAAAATTGCAAGAATTAATAAATGAAAAAATAAAACAATATAAAAATTTAATCGATGAAGAAACAGCTATATTATTAATATTAAAAGAAAGAGGATTGAAATTAGAAGATTTATATAATATAAAAGTAAAAAATTTATATCCAGGATTAAAAGTAAAAGAAATAAAATTAAAGATAAATAAAATATTAATAAAAAAAGATAATTTAATAATTTTAGAAGCTGGAGATGAAACTGGATTAATTAAATTAATAATTAAAGATTATAGATGGAAAAGAAAAGAGAACTTGTTAAAAGAAAATAATAATATAAAAGTAAAAAATGGAGTTGTTCTAAATGATTTTGTTTTATCTATATTCATAAACAATATAGACTTAATAGAAAAAATAGATGAGAACATAAATTTAAATCAAAATTATATATCATATAGATATATAAGATTACTAAAAGAAAAAGAAAATAATTATATAGTATTAACAGATAATTTTAATGTATTATATTTAGAAAAAAATATTCAATTAGAATATAATAAGACATATGCAATAAAATTTTATAATAAAAAACCTATAGAAATTATTGAATTAAAATCCTATTAAACTCATTAATTTATCAGGATTGTTATAATACAAGTTCATAATTTCTGCAATTTTTCTATAATTTCTTATATTATTTTCTAACATATATTCTAATACCCTTATTTTAAATTTAAAGTTAGTTTCTATATCACTTTTACTCCAATTTCTAATTTCAGCAATTTTATTTAATACATAACTTTCACTTGGTATATAAGAATCATCTTTTGGATTCCATCTAAATGATATTATCCTATCAACATCTTTCTTTTCTTTATTAAATCCAACTATTTCATATATCTTATCTACTCTTCTTACATATTTTCCCTGATATCTTAATCTTTTAAGAAATACAACTCCATCCAATACTTCTAATAAAGATGGAGGTAAATTAATTGGAGGGGATAATAATCTATCCATTAATGCTTCAAAACTTTCTGCATGTATAGTACCCAAACCAGCATGACCTGTTGCCATTGCTTGGAATAATATATAAGCCTCTTCTCCTCTTACCTCACCTACGATTATATAATCTGGTCTTTGCCTCAAAGCAGCTTTTAATAGATCAAACATAGTAACTTCACCATATCTATTTGGACCATATCCTGGTCTTGCAACCTCTGATAACCAATTTGGGTGTGGTAACTTTAATTCTGCAGTATCTTCTATTGAAACTATCTTTTTCTCAGGTTTTATAAATAAAGATATTGCATTTAAAAATGATGTTTTACCTGTAGCAGTTCCTCCAGATATTAATAATGATCTACCTTCTTCTA
The DNA here is from genome assembly GCA_028275775.1 of Candidatus Nanopusillus sp. Lineage (GTDB taxonomy): Archaea > Nanobdellota > Nanobdellia > Nanobdellales > Nanobdellaceae > Nanobdella. Next base: position 7,781 of record JAPWTZ010000002.1, on the reverse strand, counting down.
CTAATGTCCATAAATATGCCAACATATTAAAGTCTGCAGTTCCATATAATAATAGATCAATTGGAGTAAATGGATCTTCTGTAAATTTTCTAATTGTAAATGAAGAACCTCTTCTAGAAATATCCTTTCCAAAAGTTATCTGGATTCTTGATCCATCAGGTAAAGCTGCATCTAATAAAGGATTTGCAACAGATACAATTCTTCCAGTCCTTACAGATAATTTTATTACAAAATTATCCAATTCCTCATCAGAATTAAATTGTAAATTTGTTTTTATTTCACCTATTAATGGATTTCTATGAAATATAAATATTGGATAATTTATACCTGTACAAGATATATCCTCAATTAATGGGTCTCTCATCAATGGATCTATTATTCCATAACCAATTGTATCTCTTATTATGTAATATAATATGTATGGCAATTTATTTACATCTACTTTATATCCCTTTTCCTTTATTATATTTAAAGATTGTTTTATTATATAATTTCTCATATATTCTTCATTTTTTTCCATTCCTAAAGGAAGTTCTGATGTTCTAGTTAAATCATCAATTATTTCATTTATAATTCTCCTATCATTCTCATCTATACTTGGTTCTATTACATGATATACAAGTTCTCCATATTCATTATCCCAGGATATATCAGCATATGCAAATATATATTCTTTACCAAGAATATTCATCTTTGTTAATGGATATCTAAATTGATTTACATTTTCATTTCTTCCATATAATTCCACAAAAAACCTAAGTTTATCTTTTTCAGTAATTTTTTTATTTTCTAAAGGTATGCTAATTAAACTTATATTATGAACTTTTTTATTTCTTTTTTTCTTTTTTCTTTCTTCATATTTATTACTTAATGGTATATAAATTGGTTGATATTCTTTATGTGTACTTTCTATAATGTTTATTTTTTCATTTTCTTCATTTAATTTTTTCTTTATTTCAATCTTTTTTCTTATTACATCTATAACATCATCGATAAAATCATAAATGTTATTCATATATTTAATGAAAACTTGGGAAAATATAAATTTAACTTATATATAAAATGGAATTTAAAGAATAATTTTTATATTGTAAGAAGAAAGAGTTCAAACCTACACCATAAATGGGATGAAAATATGAATTATTATTCAAATTTATAGACAAAAAATTTCCATTATAAGATATATATACTCTATTATTAATCGCACTTATTGAAAATCTATAATTCTGCGAAGGTTGACAAAAAAGATTTGCATTGTATAAATAAGAATAATATATACAAAACTCAACATTTGATTCTATATAGTTTAAAACTATTTTATTATAATTGGGCGAATTTGTTATATGATTAAAATATAAAATCATTGATTGGGAAACAAAAAATAATATTAAAGTTATTAATGCAATTTCTAACGCATTTACTGGCATTATACAATAGAAGCTTGTACATAATAATATATTAATTGATTACAAACAGTAGAATTTGGATTATTAATTATATTTAATCCTGTATATTGTAAATTTATATTAATAGGATTTCCATTTGAAGTAATAGATGTCTGACCAGCTGGTTCTATTATTATCCATTCGCATTGTCCATTTTGAGGATTATACATTGGTCTACATGTTATTTGATATTGTATAATTCCGCTTAATTGAGTTGCTGAAAGCAAACATTCTGGATAATATGATACACCAGCTATACCTGTATTATATTGCGGAATAAATGATACAGTATTATTCTGAACATTAATATTAAAATCAAAATATTGAGTTATAACATTATCAGTATTTACTAAAGGCAATATTAAAGTATTGTTATTTACATCTTGTATTATTATGTTAGAAGAGTTTACCTTTACTATAAGATTTGGAATTCCACATAATTGAATAGAATTATAACCGGAAGAAGGTATTGAAATAGTATTATTAACATTACATGGAATATATATATTGTAATTTATCGGAATTACAGAAATAGATGGATTATAATAAACTACAGGTACTTGAAATGAATATTGAATCAAATTATTATATATATTTAAAGACCCCTTTGGTAAATTTAATGTAACTGTTTGAGTTCCTCTACTTTGAACAACAGATGATATAGCTTCTGATAAGGAATTCAATTGATTTTGTATATTATCTATTGTGGATTTAATTTGAGATTTCTGTATTAGTGGTATACCCCACTCATATATACCTATTGACAAACCAACTATGATAACCCCCAACAATAAATAACTAATAAGCTGGGTTTGTAATTTCATTTTATAAAGATATTAAAAAAATTTATTAATTTTTATATCCTTTTACTATAACTCTGTATTGATGAACCTATATAGCTTGGGCTTTGATTACCTTTTATACTCTCTATTTGTTTCTTAAGATTATCCAATAACTCTGCTACTTTTAGATTTGCTTTTTCTAAGTTTTCTATTCTCTTTAATAATTCAATATTATTATCATATGTTTCCTTTTCTTTTGGCCTTAACAAAGCAGCTTCCTTAAATATATCAAATAAATTCTTTATTTCTTTGTATAAATTGTTTGTAACAACTATTAATTCGGATATTTTTGCCTGTAAATCTATATTACTCTTTATTAATGAATTTACAATTTCCTTATAAAATGAAGTATCTATATTTGATTGAGCATAATATAATTGTGCTTGTGCTTCTTTTTTAACTGATGGATTTTCTTCAGAAGGCATCAAAATCTGCTTTTTTATCTCTTCAATATTATTTTTCAATTCATTTTTTAATGTAGCTAAATCGTCCTTCAAATTTTCTATTTCTTCAGCTAATTTTTCAACTGGATCTGTTGGTATAAGTTCATACTCCGAGGATGGCATAAAAAAATAAAAAATTTTGATATTTATAAATCTTTTAAAAACTATTCTTCAACCTCTCCCTCTTCCTCTGATTTACCTGATGATTTTCCTTCCTCTGTTGATTTTCCTACTGCAGCAATAACATCATCTATCTTCAATACCATTATAGCAGCTTCTACTGCAGATTTTATAGCTTGTATAGTTATATTTGCTGGCTCTATTACATTTTTCTCCCACATATCTCCAATTTTACCTTCAATTGCATCTACTCCAGCCCATTTTTTACCCTGTTCATGTAATGCTCTTAATTGTGTCATTGCTTCTATAGTATCCATACCTGCATTTTCTGCTAATGCTGCTGGTATTGCTTCTAATGCATCTGCAAATGCTAACATTGCCATTTGTATTTTTGATGATTCCTTCTTAGCTTCTTTTCTTATTCCTTCTGCTAATTCCATTTCTAATGCACCACCTCCAGCAATTACTTTTCCATATTTAATTACTGTTGCAACATCCCTAATTGCATCATTTATTGATCTTTCTATTTCATCTGCAACATGCTCAGATCCTGCTCTTATTAATATTGTAACAGCTTTTGGATTTTTGCATCCTGTTATAAATATCATATTTTCATCTGCAACTTTTCTTTCTTCAACCAATTCTGCATATCCTAAATCACTTTCGGATAATTCATCAATAGAATTTACAATTTTTCCACCAGTTGCTTTTGCTATTTTTTCCATATCAGATTTTTTAACTCTTCTTACTGCCAATATTCCATATTTTGCTAGATAATATGCTGCTAAATCATCAACTCCTTTTTGTACAAATACAACATTTGCTCCTACTTCCTTTATCTTTTCTACCATTTTCTTTAGCATTTCTCTTTCTTTATTTAAAAATTGTTCTAATTGATCTGGGGAAGATATATTTATTCTAGCATCTGTTTCTGTTTCTTTAATTTCAATAGCATCTCCTATTAATGCTATCTTTGCATTTGAAACAACCTTTGGCATTTCTCCATGTATTCTTTCTTTATCTATTACTATTCCATCAATCAATGATGTTTCTTCTACACCACCCCCAATTTTCTTTTCAATTTTTAATGAATCTAAGTCTACAATTATTTTCTTTTCTCCACTCGATAATTCTACAGTTTCTGTTACTTTTCTAACAGCATCAACAATTATTTTTGCTAATTTATCTGAATAAATTGATGCTAATTTTGATGATAAAGCAGACTTTGCAACCTTAATTAATGTTTCCTCATCATCCATTGAAACTTTTTGAGCCAATTTATTTACCAATTCTTCAGCAATAATTGCTGCCTTATTATAACCTTCTATAATAACCGTTGGATGTATATTTTTATCTAATAATTCATCTGCCCTCTTTAATAATTCACCTGCTAAGACTGTAGATCTTTTAGTACCATCACCTACCTCTTTATCTTGTGTTTTTGCTATTTCTATTATTAATTTAGCAGCTGGATGTTCAACATGCATTTGATCCAATATTGTTGCTCCATCATTTGTAACAGTTATATCTCCCAATTCATCTACCAACATTTTATCCATTCCTCTTGGACCCAAAGATGTTTTTAATATTTCTGATACTAATACAGCTGCCATAATATTTGATCTCATTGCTTCTCTACCAATTGTTCTTGCATATTTTTCTGGAGATAATACAATTGGATATAATCCTTTTTTATCTTCTGCCATATATATATTATATGTATAAGACTTATAAATTTTAGACAAAAAACTTTTTATTAATTTGATTTTTCCTTATTTTCTATTAATCTTTTTATTTCTTTTATTATATTATCAATATCATCTTCTTTATTGTTATAGAAAACATAATATTCTTTTTTCATTTCTTCTAGTTCATCTTCTATAACTTCAAGATTCATTGCCCATATATTTGTAAAAATTTTATTATATGGATAATTTCTTTCTTTTGATAATCTTTCATATAATATGTTTGGATCTGTCTTTATAACAATATATAGATCGCCTTTATCATATAAATGAGCAAAATTTCCTTCTATAATAATGTATTTACTATTTAAATTTTTTATATAATTATCTATTTCTCTAAATAATTTATTTTCATCTACTATATATGTTTGTTCAGCTTCATCATATTCTTCATATAAATTATTTTTAATTGCAAAATCAGATATATCAATTAAAACAGCATTTATTTGTTCTGCCAATTTTTTTGCTATTGTACTTTTCCCAACACCAGGTACTCCTGTTATACAAATAATCATTTCTTTCTTATTACAAATTCTGTTTTTGGATCTTTATATAATGTAGATTTATTTATTGCAATCATTGGTATTCCAAACAAAGTACTTAATAGTCCTTCAAAATATCCTTCCATGAAATATTCCTTTATTTCTACATTTTTTTCTTTCAATATATCTTCTATATCTTTTAATACTAAGGATTCTATAGATGAATTTAATGTAATCAAGAAATCTAATGTTTTAATATCAATAAATATATCCTCTACTCTTCCAAAACCAAATTTTTCAACCAATTTAATTATTTCTTTTAGATAATCTTCATTTAAAACCCTTTCCATTCCAGAATACATTTTATATGTAGTAGAAATTATAATACCAAATCTTTTTCCAGAATCTCTAATGAAATTTAAATTATTTATTTCCAAAGCTTGTAAATATAAAACCTGAAATATTTCAGAAGGAATTATTAAAAATTTTATATCGGAAACACTATAAAATTCGTTTTTATCTTTTCTAATTAATTTTATTATTGGTGTATTTCCATGAATCATTTCCAAGAAGTTTACATCTTCATTTATATACCATATTTTTGCCTTTCCAACAACTCTATAATTTAAATATCCCCTCTCCTTCAATATTTCCAAATGTTTAGATAATGTAATTCTATTAATATTTAATATTTTTGATAGTTCAGAAATTGTTAATCCGTAAGCATTCTGTTTGAGAACCTCCAATAATTTCTCATCTACATCATTAGTACTCATTAATATTTTTTAGAATTAGAAAATTTATATATATTTATCAAAAGATTAATATATGAAAAGAGAAAAAATTATTAATTTATTGGTTTTAGTCATAGCTTTTATAATTTTAATATTAATAATAGTTGTTAAATCAAAAATAATAAATTATACAAATAATATTAACAATAACCAGACATATATATATAAAAATGCAAACAATATAACAATTGCTGGACCTTATAGTATTGAGCAATTAAGTTTTATTCCTATATATTCAAATATTAGCTTATACAATGAATTGAATAATTATAAATATCAACTATTTATCTTCGATCCAGAATTATCAGGTTATTACAATGCAGAGATATTGTATATATTAATCTATGCTAGAAACTTAGTTCCTGTATGTTTATATTATTATAATAATTGCAAATATTTCTTCGAAAATAATAGCATAACAAATAATAGCATTTATTTATATTCATATTATAATCAATATGCAAACCTTACATATATATTGCCAAGAAATGAAACATTATTAATATATATAATTCCTACAAACAATTCTTATGGAATAATATTCAATAATCGGAACAATACAGTAATTATATATAATAATAATAGTATAATTGCTGAAGAAATGGCTGAAAAGTTTGTATTATATTATTATGGAATTATCAATAATTAAAGGAATATTAAACTATCAGTTTGGAAATAAAGTTGGAGATAAAATAATTGAAAAATATAAAGAAAAAATAAAAATTGAAAAAAGTAAGAAAACAAGAAGAATAAGAAGAATATATATAGGTGATAAATTATTTGGAACAATAGAACCAACAACGGGATTTATTATATTAACATTTTATGGAGGACAAATAATAAAAGAATTCTTAGAATTCCCAAAATATAGAATTGTTGTAAAAGATGAAGCAGTAAAATTTATAAAAGAAGGAAAATCCGTATTTAATAAGTTTGTTGAAAATTTAGATGAAAGTATATTGCCAAGAGATATTGTATTAATAGTAGATAAAAATGATAATCTATTAGCAGTAGGCGAAAGTTTATTATCTGGAAAAGAAATTAAGGATTTTAAAGTTGGGGTTGCTGCAAAAGTAAAGAATGTTTGAATATATAATAAAAAGATATTATAGTAAATTAATAGATTATGCAAAAAGGAATAAAGTATTAAGAAAAGAATTAATTCTATCTATATTTTTTGCAAATATGTTAATATATTCAATACCATTATTTTTATTTAGCTATTATTATATTGTCTTACCATATAATTTTTTAATAAATTATTCTGAATTTATATCAAAAATATTATATTATTCTCATTTAAATTTCACATTAAAAAATAATGTTATATATATAAAAAACATAAGCTTTATAATTGATCAAGAATGCACTGGTTTTAAATCTTTATTTGGTATATTTGCCCTTATATTTTCTACACCAATATTAAATATAAAGAAAAAATTATATTATTTCATTATTTTTTCTCCAATATTATTTATATTAAATATATTTAGATTATGGTCTGTCTTTTATTTTTATTATTTTTTTAATGTTAATCCTTATTTTTTACACAATTTTTTATGGGAAATATTTACAACATTATTTTTAATTATTTTTTGGCTAATATTCTTAATAAAAAATAAGAAAGAGTTATTCGTTTAAACTTTCTAAAATTTTCTTAATATTTTCATATAAATTCTGGCTTATTTTTTCAATATAAATTATATTATTATTTTTTATATAAAATCTTACATAATCACCAGAATTTAAATTATTTATATCTATAGATTTATCAAATGAATAGTCTTTTCCATTTATTTCTATTATTACTTTATCCTTCATTATATTTTTTATTTTTCCATATATTATTCCTTCTTTTATATAATCAAATGATTCATACATATAAAATATTTTCATTTAAATAATATAAG
>JAPWTZ010000013.1 GCA_028275775.1 Candidatus Nanopusillus sp. | reverse complement strand
CCAAATTTATTTAATTCACTTTGAACATAATATTGTAATCCTTGTGATAATGCAATTAATGTAAATATTGTAGCTATACCAATTGTAATTCCTAAAGATGTTAAAAAAGTCCTTAACTTTTTTGTCCTCAAATATTTTAATATTAAAAATAAATAATCATTTATTTTCATTTTTCTTTCTTTTTATTATATAATATATTATACCTATAAAAATCAAAATCAATATTATTATACCAACTAAGATATTTCCAGAAGATTTTGTATAATAAATATTATATCCAAGATATTCTAGAGAAGTATTATAAAGCATTGTATATTTATTTCCAAAAATATCATTATAATATATTTGTATATATATCGTTGTATTTGGATAACAATTGTTATTTAATGTAAATACAACAGAATTTGAATTTCCAGGATCTAATTCTCCTATATATCCTTGATTTGGTGAAATTATACACTTACCAGAACTATAAACATTTATATACATATTATATGCTGGTGCATTTCCATAATTGAATATATTAAATGTTAATGTTCCAGAACTATATGATCCAGATAAAGTTATATTTGGATATGCATTTATATTTTCAACAATATATCCATTTAAATTATATAATATTGAATTTGAATAATATTGAATATTAAATGGAATAGTTATAGTTCCATATAAATTATTATTTACAATTACTGTTATTGGAATATTTATTTCCTGTCCTGGTAATATATTATTAATATAAATGTTATTATTTGCAATTGAAATATTTGTACCTGTAAATGTTAATGAAATATCTGATATATTTGAATTTGTTGGATTATATAATGTTAAATTAATTATATTTTCTCCAGTATTTAAATATCCAACATTATATAAAACTTCTAATCTATTATTTGATGGTAAAATTGGTACATTAATAAATGTTGTATAATTGTTAATATTTCCTAATGGATCTTGATAAATTATAAATAATGGAATTGTACAATAATTATTTGCATAATTTGGTGGAATTAATAATTGAAAATTAATTAATGTAGAACCAGATAAATTAGATAAATATATTGAAGAAGGTTCTAATGAACATGCGGAGAAATTTGATTGAATTAATACATTATATATTTCTTCTCCATAATTTGTTATATTTAATATTAAATCTGCAATACTTCCATAATAATTATTTGAATAATAATAATTACTAATTGTTATATATGGTAAATTTTCTACAAATATTGGATATATCTGTGAAACTTCACTAACTCCATTATTGTTTGAATAACTCCCATTTATTATTATATCATAACTTCCAGGATTACAGTTTTCATATAAATTTAATGAAGTACAATAAGAATCTCCAGGATTTAAATATGGAACATAAATTGAGGATTGATTTGAATATATACAGTTTGGATAATATATATTTAAATTAATTGTATTTGCCTGAGATAATCCATTATTTATTATACAAACTTCTAAATTTATATTATTATTTGTATTTACTATTGTTGGTGATATTTTTGTAATATTTATTTGTAAAGAATATATACTAAAAAGTAGAAGAGTTAATAAAAATATATAGATAATTTTTTTCATGAGATTATTATATTTGAAAAATATTTATAAGATTATTTTAATAATTCTAATGTTTCATCTATTGTAGCATTATCTTTTAATATTTTTCCATTTCTTATTACTACTATCCTATTAGTTTTTTCTGCTACTCTTAAATCATGTGTTACTATTACAATTGTTCTATTTTCTTCTTCATTTAATTTTTTTAATATATCTAATAATTCTTTTGCAGATTTTTCATCAATATTTGCAGTAGGTTCATCTGCCAAAATTAATTTGGGATCATTTACCAATGCTCTAGCAATAACAACTCTTTGTTGTTGTCCTCCCGATAATTGATTTGGATAATTATATAATCTATCACCCAATCCAACTTTATTTAATAATTCTTTTGCTTTTTCTAAATTTTTATTTCCAGAAATCCTTAAACCAATTTGTACATTTTCTAATGCATTTAGATAATTAAATAAATAATATTGTTGAAATATAAATCCAATATATTTTCTTCTTAATTCTGATAATTGATTATCATTTAACTTTGATATATCTTTGCCAAATAAATATACTTTTCCTTTTGTTGGTCTATCTAAACAACCCATTATTGCTAATAATGTAGACTTTCCAGATCCGGATGGTCCAACTATTGATAAAAATTCTCCTTCTTTAATTTTTAAACTTACATTATCCAATGCCTTTATAGGATATCCCCCGACATAATATATTTTTTCAACATTTTCCAATTTAACTATCATAATTTAATATATTTTTCAATTTCAAAAATATTTATTATCTTCGGAACATCTATTTCCGGATAATACCATGCCAATTTTAATGGATATGGTGGATAATATATTCTTTTAAATAATTTTATATTTAATTTATTTTTTATTTGATACAAATTTGTATTTTTATCATCTATATATATTATATCTTTATCTATATCTATTAAATATTCAAATACATCAATAATTGTTTTAAATTCCTCAGTACCATAAATTAATATATCTTTAAAATATTTTTCCAAATTTGTTTTCTTAATTCTTTTTATTTTAATATCCTTTGTATCATCTTTAGATGTTACTAAGTATAGATCTTTATTTTTATATTTTTCTAAGAATTCAATGGTTCCAGGTAATATTATTTGGTTTTCTGTTCTCGTTTTCCAATAATATTCAATTATTTCATCAGGATTATCTTTTATTAAAAATCTTATCCATTTTCCTCTTTCAAAAATTCCAAAATAATCTCCAAGATCTTCTACTGCAAGCATTGCTTCAGTAAATCCTTCATATAAATTTAATTCTTCTCTTATTTTTTCATAAATTAGAGGTATAACTGTATAGCTATCTACGAGTGTTCCATCATAATCTATAGAAATTATCATTTAAAATACTTCTTGATCTAATAGCATTTTATATCTTAATAGATCTTGTGTAATTAGTACAATATTATTATGTAAAACCTTTTGTATATCCAGTACTCTAATAAATATTTTATACTCATCCTCTTTTAATAAAGGTCTTTTTATTTCTTCACTATCAAATTTTTCCAATTCTTCTAATAATGCTTCTAATTCACTAATACCATCTTTTAATTTATCAATATTTCTTTTAATATCTTTAATAATTTTTAATTCTTCTTCATTTAATCTTTTATCATGCTCTATTGCATCTTTCTCAGGATCCATAAAAAATAAAAAACCATTGGAATTTATAAACTTACTTCTATTCTTTCATTATATTCCTTTTCAATATTCCATATTTTAATATCTTTTGTATACATTTTCTTTGGTTCTTTAGTGTTGTCATCTAATACAATTACAATTGTGCCAGTTATTAATTTTCCAGTCCCAATTGATTCTTCTATTTTAAATCCAAGCCTTTGTATTAATTTTGTTACATCTTTTTTATATTTATCTATTATTTCCCTATTATTTGCTGCTATTGCTCCATATACATTTGTAATAAAACTCCTACCTGTTGGATTTACAGGCCTTAATAATTCTATAGATATTTCCATTATGAATAGTTATATTAAATATATAAAAGTTTTCTTCATAGATTATCAATGAAATTTTTGGTAACTGGAGATTTACATTTACCAACATATTATAAAGAATTTTATGAGAGTTTAAATAATATTAATGAAAAAATAGATTTTGTTATATTATGTGGAGATATAATTGATAATAAGGAACATATTTATATAAAGAAACTATATTATTTATTAAATAGTAAATTTGGAAATATAAAAATATTTTCAACTTTTGGAAATAATGAAGCATCATTTTTATTAAGTGGAGAAAAGGATAAAGATTTTTATAGAAAGGAATATAATTTTATTAATTGGTTGGATTATGAATATTATGATTTAGGAGAATATTATTTATTGGGATTTGAAGGTTTTCCTGAGAGAACATGGAAAATGATAAATATTGAAAATATAAAAGAATATTATTCTAAGAAATTGGAAAATATATTTAATAGTTTGAATAAAAAAATAATTGTTTTTTCTCATTATGGTTTGATTAGAGATACTGTTTTAGGAGATCCTGCACCAGAATGGTCATTATATTCAAAATATATAGAAAATATGATTAGAAAATATTCTGATAAAATTATTTATGGATTTCATGGACATGTACATCATTCAAAAAATTATAAAACAAAAATAAATAATACTGAAATATATAATGTTGCATTTCCTATACATAAGAAACCTTTAATTTTTGAAATATAATTTATTTATCTTTTTAATAGTGATGTTATGTATTTTTATTAATGCATTTAAAGAGTGTTAATAATATTTATAAAACTTACGTAAAAAGGTTTATTTATTTAATGGTTATGGAGATTGATATTCTTTTAAAGCTTTATCAAATCTATATAATATGCAACTATTTGATGATGATTTAGACAGTATTTTAAATAAAATAGAAAATAATGCAAAAATTAACTTTAGGAAAATTAAAAATAATATTAAAGAATTTCCAAAATATTTAGACGAAAGATTAAGAGAAATAAGAGATAAAACTTATTATGGACTTAAAAAAGTTAAAGATAGAATATCAGAATATTGGCCAATAATAGGAGGCGCTGCAATGGCAGCATTACCGCTTTATATGAGAACTTCTTTTATGGCAGGATTATATGCAACAAGAGCATATGGAGGCCTTGTAGGCAGAATTGTAGGATATGCATTAGTAGGAGTTGGTATTGCCTTTTTTGTATTATTTACATTATCTGGAATACATGGATTAATACCTCCAAATAATGGACATATACAATATATAGGATCTACTGGATATGAAGGATTTGTACCAAAAGGTGTAATAAATTATGATGGACATATAGATCCTGAAGGTGATTTAATACTAAATAATGGAACTATAATACACAATACAATATGGGATGGTCAATATTCAGGCATGATAGTTTATAATCATAATGAAATAACTCAATTAAATGGTGTGTGGGTAAGTAATAATTCATGGGCAAGGCCTGTAGATCCATTAAATGGACAATCATATTTACCTTTACAAGATGTTTATGTAATTAAAGGTCCAATACCAATTCAACAGATAACAATAAATGGGCAAACATATTATGTAATACAAGCAAATATAATAAACTTAGCAAATATTGCAGGATTCTACACATACCAAGGATGGATACCCAACTTTGTAGCAGCAATGAATACACCGGGAACAACGGCAGCATTATTACCACAACTATCAGGAAATACAACAGTATTTTTACCAGAAAATTCACCTGTATTTTATTGGCCAAATGCAACAGGAACAGTAGCATTCGAAACAAAACTATATCAGTATGGATCAGATTTTATTGGAGGATATGTATTGGTCTTACCAAATAATGAAACTATTATTCCGTATGGTATAACTTCTAGTCCTTCTGGTTGGGCCTTTTTCAAATTTACTAATCCGCAACAAGTATACAATGCATCTAGTTAATTTTTTAGTTAATGAGGTCTAAATAATATGATATGATAAAAGTTAAGAGAGTATATGATCCTATAGAAAAAGATGATGGAATTAGAATTTTAGTAGATAGATTATGGCCAAGGGGTATTAAAAAGGATAAAGTAGATATTTGGCTTAAAGATATAGCACCCAGTAATGAATTAAGAAAATGGTATAATCATGATCCTAATAAATGGGAAGAATTTAAAAGGAAATATTTTGATGAATTAGATAAAAATTCAAAAATTAATGAACTTATACAATTAATTAGAAAAAATGAAAATATCACTTTACTTTATTCTTCTAAATCTCCATATAATAATGCTATTGCATTAAGAGAATATATAGAGAAAAAGTTATTAAAATGAATTTATAAATGCCGCCGCGGGGATTTGAACCCCGGACCTCCTGGTTTCCCACAAACTCATCGATTTTAGAGGTTATGAGCCAGGCGCTCCAACCCCTGAGCTACGGCGGCTTAATAAATTCCTTATTTTTAATTTTATAAGATTATTTACAATTTTAAATTTAATGGCTGAAAAGGAGAGATGGGGTATTGCATATATATATTCAAGTAAAAATAATACTATAGTTCATATTACAGATATAACTGGTAGGGAAACAATTGCATTTAGTTCTGGTGGTAGGGTTGTTTTAGCCCAAAGATTAAAAGGTACTCCAACTGCTGCAATTTTAGCTGCAAAACAAGCTGCTCAAAAGGCTTTAGAAAGAGGAATAAATGCTGTTCATGTTAGGGTAAGGGCACCTGGTGGACATAATGGTCCTTGGGTTCCTACACCATCTGCACAATTTGCAATTAAAACATTGATTACTTCCGGATTAAAGATTGGAGTTGTTGAAGATATAACTCCAATACCACATGATCATTGTAGAAGGAAGGGAGGAAAGAGAGGAAGAAGATTATAATTTTTTACAGAATCTTCTTTAATATTTTCTTAATTATTCTCTTTATTGCATATAAATAAAATCTAATTCTTTCCATTTGCTTTTTCTTCTAAAAATTTTATCAAATTTTCTATATCTTTTTCATATATTAACCCACCTGCTGCCTTTGGATGTCCTCCGCCATTTATTCCATATTCTTTTGTAAATTCTCTCATTAATATTCCCAAATCATATTTTCCTGATTGATTCCTTAAAGATATGCTATATCTTTTATATTTTCCTTTAAATAATCTTCCAAATAATTTTTCTTTTAAAGATAATACTAATATTATTTTTTCAGGATAAAATGATGATAAAATTGTAGATATAACTGAAGATTTCTTTGCTTTAAATACTAACAATTTTTCAGATTCATATATTTTTTTAGCGCTTTTTAATCTATCATAATATTTTACTGCTTCATTCTTTAATTTTTTTGTATCAAATTCTTTTATAAATTCTTCAATATTTAATGCTTTATCAATATTTTTTGATATTTTATATGGATCTGATATTAAAAATAGATAAAAATATAATATGTATGGAACATAAAAATATTTACCATTATAAAATCCTTTGTAATTCTTTAATAAATCATCTAATAGTTCTTTATCATTTTCTAACATAAAATCTCCTACAGCTCCAATAGATGCTAATAAAGAATATTTTGAAAATTTTTCACCAAATAATATTTTTCCAATTCTATATGATATACTTGTTGTACATATTTCTAAATTAAATAATGCTCTTACATCAAAATATATTAAATTTTTTGGTAAAATTCTTGGAACCTTTCTTTTATGATGGTCTAAATATATTATCTTTATTTTTTCATGCCTTTTAGAAAAATTAATTAAATATTTGTCATCCATTGGTGTATCTAGAAATATTATTGTATTTATTGTTTTCTTATTAAATATTATTCCATCCAATATCTTTATTAGATCTAAATTATTTTCTCCAGCAATTCTAAAATATTCCATATATTTCTTATTTAATTTTTCTAATATTATTTTCATTAATCCCAATGCCATTTTTCCGTCCAGATCAGAATCTGCTACTATTAATATTTCTTCATTTGAATCTTTTATCTCTTTTGCTATATCTGAAAAATCCATTTAATATTGAAATATAATAATATTTAAAAATATGGGCCCCGATAGCTCAGTGGTAGAGCGGTGGACTCGTAATCCACAGGCCCGGGTTCAAATCCCGGTCGGGGCTATCTTCTATATTTGTAATAATTTCCATAGTAGTTTCCATAATTATATCCATAATAATTATAATAACTACTATAGTTTTGTTGATTATATTGTAAATTACTTTCAGCAAAATTATCAGTATCTTCTTCAAAATTTTCCTCATTTTCTTCTTCAAATTTTTTCTCTTCTTCTTCAATGAATTCTGGTATTACTTTATCTATTACATATACTGCTATATATATCAATGGAAAGAAAATTATTACAGAAAGAAAATCTATATAATTAAATTCTATTATTCCATATATAAATGGTGTAAACATAATCTGAAAATATGAAAAAAATCCAGTTTTTCCAAGTAGTTTTGCAATCTTTTTTCTTTTTATAGATGCTATTAATATAAAAATAGATAAAAATAGGAAAAAAATTGTTATAATTAATTTATTATAATCATTAAGTTCATTATCTAAATATAAATGTCTTAACCAATCTATAGAAACCCATGAAAATATAATACTATTTGCTAATGAATGTGAATATCTAATTTCTTTTCTTTCTACTAAGAATTCCATTGCAAACCATGTTATATAAACTGGATATGTAATCCATATAATTTCTACATTTGTAATTGTAGATATAAATATTGTTAAGAATGCCTGAAACAATGATGCTATATCTATCATTATAATAAGTAAAAAATTTTGAAATATTAAAATATTAATTTTTAAATATAAATCATAGAATAAAGATTATGGGTCTAGATATATTCTATATACTAATTGTAATATTTGACATATTAATATCTATATGGAATGCATATAATGCTGGAAAAGCTTTGGAATATATGAAATTAAATAATATAGAAAGTGATTGGCCGAGAATGGTTGCATATTCTACATTAATATTATCATTTGCAGGTGCAGCATATGGTAATGCATCATTATTATCAATTGTAGCATATTATTTAGGATATATTGATATATATACATTATTAGGAGTTCTTTCATTCTCATTTTTGGTATTTGGATTTTTAATAATATTGTTTGGAATTGTTGTAACTGTTAATAGTATAATTGTTGCATCAAAGACAAAAAGATTCTTTGATATATTTATTGCAATATATAATAGTATTGCTGTTATTTGGGATATATATAATTATATAGAAGGATTTTCTACGGCATTTAATATACTAAGAAATCAACTTAGTAATGAAGAGAAAAATTCGCAAGGGATATTTGTTTTAATAATAATTGCTGCAGTATTAATTGCAGTATTTATGGTATATGGAGCATTTAAATATGGTAAAGCTTCTGTATATAAGATAGAAAGGTTATCTATACAGCCATCTCCAATTGAAAGTTAATGAAGCATTTACAATTTTTGGGGAAATATATAGATGATATAATAAAGGGAAATAAAAATTTAACTATAAGATTATCAAAAGCAAATTTAAAACCTGGAGATATTTTTATTTTACATGCTGGAGGAAAGGTAATTGGAAAATTTAAGGTAAAAAATATATATACAAAAAAATTATATCAAATAACAGATGAAGAAGCAAAAAGAGATGGTTATAATAATAAAGAAGAATTAATAAATGATTTAAAAAGAATATATAAAAGATTAGATCTAAATAAAGAGGTTGCAATTATAGAATTTGAACCTATAGAAATAATAAATAATATATCCTCTGAAGAATTTGCATGGGGTGGAAAAAAGATTGATTTAATAGAATTGGCAAAATTAATATTAAAATATGATGAAAAATTGAATGAAAAGGAAAGGAAATTATTAAATATATTAATTGAAAGTGGAAGCTTAAGAAAAGCTGCAATTAAATTGGGAGGATTAAATAAAAGATATATTATTAGAAAAATATTAAAGAAAGGATTTTATAGATTAAAGGAAAAGAAGATTATATAAGATTTTCTTGTTTCAAATCTATTTTTAATTTTTTAATAAATTCTTCATAATTATTTATATCTAATAAAAAACCTCCAAAATTATCAAAGCTAGAATAATAAATTAAATTATTATCAAATAATCTTTTCAATATATTATTTATTAGTTTTTTGTTTTCATCCTTATTTGTCTTAATTATTCCTCTATAAAAATTATTTACTTTATATAGTAAAATGAAAACCTTTCCATTTATTATATTTTCTCTAATTAGAAGATCCAATAATAGAGATAAGAAATATCCATTTCCATAATTTTTCTCAATTGTTATTATCTTTAATCCGTTTTCATCTTTTATTTTTACATTATTATTTATTATATCATATAATAATTTTGAAAATTGTAATCTCAAATTATTCTCAGATTCTCTTAAAATATCAACATTATATTTTTTAATGAAATATAATATCCCTTCTTTTTTATTACTCTCAATCAATCCCTCAATATCATATAATAATTCTAACAAGTCCCCAATCTCTTCATTCTTATTAATCTTATATATTTCACTTACTAGATCATCTGTTCTTTGTAAATTATATTTTAATTTTAATTTTATTATATTACTAACTATTTTTTTAATATCTTCTTCAGATAAATCTTTATAAAATACATTTGCAGTTCCTTTATCCTTTATATTTAATTCTTTTATTAGTTCTAAAGCTTTTTCATCACTCCCAGTAATGTTTGGGATATAAAAATTAAAAGGAGAACTTAATACTTTATATAAGGGTTTTGTAAATATACCTGGTAGATTTATTCCAGTATATTTTGATAATATTTCTCTATCAATTAATTCATTCAATATTTCATTATTTGGTTTATTAAAATCATATAAATTTCCAATTAATGATAAATATAAAATATTTTTATCATATGGATTTAAACTCTGATATATATAATATAATATATTTGATGTAGATATTTCTTTATAACCATCTAAATTAAAAATATTTGGATTAAGATTTACAACATTATTTAATTCAATATCTTTTATTATTAAAAAATGATGATCTATTATATAAATATTTTTATTTAAATCTTTATTCAATTTTATTATATCATCTGAAAATATAGATCCAGTATCTAACAATATTATATTATCATATTCATATCCATTTTCACCTAAAAATAAATTATTAATTTCCTTTTTACTTATATAATCTAAAAATGTTAAATGAACTTCAGAATTTTTTTCATATAAATATTTTAATAAAAATATTGAAGAAGACAAACCATCAGGATTTAATGAAGATATGATTAAAAAATTTTGTTTATTTTCTACTGCCTTATTTATTCTATTAGATATTTCTTCTATATAAGATAAAAATCTATTGTTCATGAATATCCATACATCTTTGCTATATCTCTACTATATTCAAATGTTTGTGGTAATTTTTTATTTTTCTTATAATATTTTATTAAACTTTTTACTCTATTTTCAAGTTCTTCTAATTTTTTCTTTGTTACAATATCTTTTTTATGTAATTCTAAATGTTTTAACATCCTATTTATTTTTTTAAATAAATATAATAAATCTTCTGGTATTTCTTGTTTTAAATTTAATTCTTTTGTTGCATATTTTACCAATTTTTTATTTAATATTTCTTTAACATTTATTCCATATTTTTCTTTTAATTCTTTTCCAATTTGAGATGGTGTATATCCTTTATTCCATAATTCTTTTATTATATCATTAATTTGTTCTTTTGATATTTGATTATTTTCCATACTAGTTTAAATGATAAAAATATTGAAAAAATTATCTTTCATACGTACCTATAAAATATCCATATCCAACAATATCTTCTTCTTTTACATATTTAATAAAATCTTCAAAGAACCATCCATCTATATATAATTCTTTATTTAAGAATAATACTATTGTATAATATCTATGTTTACCATGACCTCTTGGAGGACATGGTCCATCATATCCAATTTTTCCAAAATCATTTCTACCCTGAATAATTTGTACATCATCTATTTTAACAATTCTTTCTTTTTTAATTCCTGGAGGTATACTTTTTATTGGTTTATTTATATATGCAA
This sequence comes from Candidatus Nanopusillus sp., assembly GCA_028275775.1. GTDB lineage: Archaea > Nanobdellota > Nanobdellia > Nanobdellales > Nanobdellaceae > Nanobdella. The sequence continues at coordinate 1,007 of JAPWTZ010000013.1, read as the reverse complement.
CCCAATGTCTAAATATACCACCAGGTGCATCGGGATCTTCTACAAATAATAACATGCTTTTTGCATTGTTTGGTATTTCTTCAATTACTATTGGAAATGATATGTTTTTTCCTTCACATGTATAATCCTCTGGTATTTTTTCTAAATCCCTAAAAGAACTTGAATATATATTTACTTTTATTGCATTATCAGGTATTTTTATATCTAATATTTCCATAAAATATATTTATTTAAAAATTTAATATATTTATCTTTTATGATGAGAATATAAAATCTGAAAAATGATGAATTGTCGGTCTACTGATTTATAAAATTATTTAAAAATATTTTAATATGACTGTTTTAAGAGAATATGAATATGAAGATCATACTGCAGATATAAAGATTGTTGGATATGGAAATACACCAAAGAGGGCAATTGAGGCATTAATATTGGGAATGTTTAATATTATATATGATAATGAAAAAGTTGAGAAAAAAGAATCAAAACAATTTGTAATTGAAGGAAAAAATGTATTAGAAATTATATATAATGTTGCTAAAATATGTTTAGAAGAAGTTTTTTATAAAGATAAGTTTGCTGTAAGGGATATAAGGGTAAAAAACTTAAAGAAAGTTAGAGTTGAAAGCAAAAAATATAAATGGGTATGTAGATTTGAAGTTTATGGAGAAAAATATGATAAAGAAAAACATGGATTTAAAAAGGAAGTTAAAGCAGTTACTTTACATGATATAAATATTACAAAAATAATGAAAACATATTGGAGTGCAGAAATTGTTGTTGATGTCTAACTTTCCTGTTCTTTTTTAGCTTCGAAATATTTATATAATGGTATATTTCCAATAAGATAATATAATAAATCTAATATTATTGCAATAGATAATACAAATGCAAATTCATCAACAGAAGGTTCTGGAACTATAAAATATAATAAAAGCAATGTATATAATGCAATAATTTCCATTAGCATTCCAACTCTAAAAGACATTCTTACTCTTTCAATAAA